>JBBSSY010000116.1:0-8209 GCA_038241595.1 Chitinophagales bacterium
ATCGAGCGGTGCGGGCCGGAAGCTGCGGTCAGTACTAAAGCTTTTATTATTTTATCAAGTACTGACTGAATTATGCCATAAATATTTTATAATTTCATGATCTCAGATAAAAAGCAAGCATGAAAACGGCCATTCACAAATCAACCATTCCCGATTCGCATATTTTTGTAATACGGGATCTGCGGGAAAAACATTTCGATCCCATCTGGCATTCACATTCAGAATTTCAGTTGTTCGTGGTGCTTGAAGGAACCGGCACGCGCTTTATCGGCGACAGCATCAAGCGGTTTCACCCGGGGGAACTGATCCTGACAGGGCCGCACCTGCCGCACCTGTGGCGCAGCGACGAAAGTTACTTTGAAAAGAACAGCACCCTAATAACCCGCGGTATCGTTGTGTACCTGAACGAACATTTTCTCGGTGAACACCTGCTGGAAAAAGAAGAAATGGTTATCATCAAAAAGCTGTTTCACAAGTCGATGACGGGACTTGATTTTTACGGTGATAAAAAGACGCAGGTGATCAGCATGCTGAATGAACTTTCACAAACCAGCGGACTGGAAAGCGTGATCCTTCTTCTGAAAATACTGCAGCTGTTGGCGGAATCGAAACAATACCATTTCATTTCACATACGGTATACGAAGATCCGTTTAAACAAAGTGAAACAGACCGGATCAACATCGTGTACGATTACGTGATGAAGAACTTCCGAAAAAAAATTGCGCTGGAAGAAATCGCCGGTCTGGTGCATATGACCCCAACTTCTTTCAGCCGTTATTTTACCATGAAGAACAACAAAACGTTTTCCGGCTTTATTTCCGAAATACGTATAAAACACGCCTGCAAATTGCTGACCGAAACGGAAAACCCGGTCTCCGATGTTTGCTACGAATGCGGGTTCAATACGCTCTCCAATTTTAACAAGCAATTCAAGGAAGTGATGTTTAAAATTCCTTCAGCCTACCGGAAAGAATTTATGACCATTTAGAATAATCGCAAGCACATTTATCGGGATACGCTGAAATCAGGGAGGGGAATTTGTTTGCCACCTTGCATCGCCGAATCATGCGCCAGAATTCCCACACAGGTGATATTGGCCGACTGCCTGGCGTTCGGGAACGGCGCGCGTTTTTCTATCAGCGCGCTGACCAGGGCGTGCACCAGATGTGGATGCGAACCTCCATGGCCCGCTCCCTGGATGAACGACAGATGCTGGTGGCTATCGGCATCGTAGACACCGCCAGTGGTGAACAACTGTATTTCCTTCGGCAGCAGGTGTGCGTAATCGGGGATCATGATCTTTTCGGGTGTTTCACCGGTGTGGATCACTGATTCTTCGTCCTCTATGAGCGTCCACTCGAATGATTTCTTTGATCCATATACATCGAAACTTTCGCGGTATTGTCTAGCCGTGTTAAACAATGAACGGGTTACTTCAGCGGCGAGGTCTGAATTTTTAAATTTAATATGACAACTTTCTATCGCGAAGGGGGAGTTGTATTTTTC
Source organism: Chitinophagales bacterium (assembly GCA_038241595.1). Lineage (GTDB taxonomy): Bacteria > Bacteroidota > Bacteroidia > Chitinophagales > Chitinophagaceae > JADCRZ01. The sequence goes on from JBBSSY010000116.1 coordinate 1,508, forward strand.
GATCAGCGATTCGTCGATGCGGCCTGAGCCGTAACAAGACACATACTCGGCGTCTGCATCGGCAAGCGCGACAACCGGCGCTACACAATGGGTGGCGTAATGCATTGGTGGCAGGCCTTCCCAGTAGCCCGGCCAGCCGCCCATTTCCTGCTGGTGCGAGGCGCGAAGAAACTGCAGCCGGCCCATTTCACCCTTGTCGTACATTTCTTTTACAAACAGGAATTCGCGGCTATACACCACCGTTTCCATCATCATATAAGTAAGGCCGGTTTCTTTGACCAGCTCCACGATCTGCCTGCATTCTTCCACCGTGGTGGCCATGGGTACCGTACAGGCAACGTGTTTGCCGGCACGTAATGCTTTCAACGATTGTTCTGCGTGGCTCTGTATGGGCGTATTGATGTGTACCACATCTACCGCAGGATCTTTCAGCAGTTCATCATAGTCGGTAAAACGTTTTTCAATACCAAATGCATCTCCGACTTCATTTAATTTTGCTGCATTCCGCTGGCAGATCGCATACATGTTGGCGTTAGGGTGGCGTTGATAGATCGGGATGAACTCGGCCCCGAATCCCAACCCGACGATGGCGACATTGACCTGGTTTTTTTCCATGGATTAATTATAGTGGTTGTTAGATGGAGCGCTGACAGCTGTGAGCAATTAGTAGTCAGCAATTAGTACTCAGCAATCAGTAGTCAGAAATCAGAAGAAGGGATTGCTAGATTTATGCTGATTACTGACTGCTGATTGCTGACTACTGATTACTGATTACTGACTACTGATTACTGACTACTGATTGCCCGCTATTTCGTCACTTTCATAACCCCCCGCATAATGCGCCAGTGACCCGGGAATGTACAGATGAACGGGTAATCGCCGGGTGTGGCCGGGACCTTAAAGGTCAGGGTAAATTTGCCAGCGGGGTTTATCAGTGGCGTTGCCTGCAATACTTCCGGCATTTTTGGCACATAATTCATTTTGGCGCCATTCGGATCCTGCGCCAGCGCATCGGCAGCGGCACCTACTTTATCGAGTGCACCGATTTTCACCAGCACAAAATTATGCTGCATGAAGTCAGGATTCTGCACATTGATCGATACGGTGGTGCCTGCTTTTACCGTGATCAGTGTTTTATCAAATTTCATCATGTCTTTCACCACGTTGATGTTGATCACCTGTGCCACCGGGCCTTTTTGCGAGGCGGTGGTGCTTTCAGCGCTTCCCGGCGTAAACGTTTCCAGCTTGGAGTTTGTCAGCGCGCCGCGGATGCGGAAAGTATCCGGGTATTCACCAATTTTTTCATTCCCCGTTTTATCATCCATGCCCACCCGAATGGTGCTTTTCAGCGGTTGTTTAAACAGGCCCTGCGTTTTCGCGGATGTTGATTGTTTATTATTGACAAGCAGGTTTACAGCGCCATTATTTAACAAGATGGCTTTGAAGGAAACCTTCCCGGCTGGCAGCACATCGCTGTTGACCATCGTTGGTTTGCCCCCCTGGTTAACCTGGAAAAATAATTTATTGTCTTTTAAAAATACACCATAACCGTTTGTAAGATCACCTTGTGCCACGATCAGTCCGGTATAGGGGAAGTCACGCATTCTTTCCAGGTCACCGGAAATACTGACTTCTTTACCGGTAACATCCGGGGCTTCCAGAACAACGCCTGGAACGCGGCGGGTTATCAGCGGAACCGAGGTGATTTTGGACATGGCCGCGAGGCGCTGGATAAAGGATGCGTCGGCAATGTTGGTGGCATCCGGAAGGCCTTTCTTTTTATATGCGGCGGCGAAACTTTTCTGGTGAACGGTAGCGGCACTGGTGAGTGCATATCTCAACCAGGTGTCGTTCGCGATTTCCGGTTTTTCGGCCGCTGCAACCAGCATACTGCCGATCTCATCAGTTGTTGCCATATCGCAAAGAGCGATGATGCCGGCGAGGGTTAACCGAAGATCTTTATCGGTAAATATTTTTGCTTTCCGCATCGCCTGTAACACAGCAGGCGTTCTTGGCAATACTTGTATGGCAGCGCGGCGTACACCGGCGACGGGATGGGAAAGCGCCTTGACGGCTACATCCATCGCTTCCTTGTTGGAACCGTCGAGCACCTTCAGGCCGTGTAAAGTCCACAACGCATGAATGGCGGGTGCATTAATGCCGATCTCATCTGCCTTTTCATCCTGTACCAGTCTATACAACGCCGGTAACACGCTTTTATCACCATTTTCAACCAGCAGCCGCTGCGCCGTGGAACGCCAGAACATATTCGTATTAGACAGCGCTTTCAGCAGGGCCTGCGGATCGCTTTTACTCAAAGTAAGCGTATTACGGGCTGAATTGTCTTTGCTGACCATGCGGTAGATGCGGCCGCGCTGGTGATCACGCAACGGGTTGATATATGCATTTCCCTTTCCATTCGTAAAACCAACCGGTGTAGGGTTGTGCTGGATGATAAAATCGTACCAGTCGACTACCCACAATGCACCATCCGGACCTACTTCCGCCTGCACCGGGGCAGCCCATTCATCCGCACTGGCGAACACGTTCCAGCCATCATATCCTTCTTTAAAACCAGAACCGTTTGGCTCTAAAACATTTTTATGAATCAACCGACCAGTTGGTTCACACACAAAGCTAACCCGGTTCCAGTATTCTTTAGGGAAGTTGCGGGCCGTGTACAGTCCGTGTCCTGCGGCGGCGGTAAAACCACCCGGAACATCCACCTGGCGGAGATTTTTTGTTACCACGTGCATGCCATAATGTGAGTCGATTTTTTCTATACCTGATTCATTCAGTTTAGCCTTGTCGAGGTATTTTTTGGCAATGCCGTAAAAGCCGCTGTGCGTATTGTTGGCCGTTGAAATGAACACATCATATTCTTCGGAAAAACCGAGTCCCCAGGTATTGTTGCTGGTAGTCGACAGGAATTCCAGCTTTTTACCGTCCTGTGAAAAACGATACAACCCCTGTAGAAAACGGGTTGTATCGGTGTTGTCGCCCACTTTACCGGCAAAGCCGGAGTAACCAACCACGCCCCAGATCATATTGTCTGGTCCATACCGCAGGTTTGATGCCTGTGCATGGGTATCGCGTTTACCCCAGCCTGTGAGTATCTCCTGTCGGGTGTCTGCCTTGTCGTCTCCATTGGTATCTTTCAGGAACAGGAAGGAGGGTGCCTGGCTGACGATAATGCCGCCATTGACGAACACGAAACTGGTCGGTATGTTTAATTTGTCTGCAAATACGGTGACTTTATCTGCTTTGCCATCTCCATCTGTATCTTCAAGTATCTTGATCCGGTCATCGCCGACATCGCCTTCTTTTACTTCGTTGGGATAATCCACTGTTTCTATCACCCAGAGCCGACCCCGTTCGTCCCAGTTCATGAAAATCGGGTTAATAACCTGCGGTTCAGCAGCAAACAACTGCAGTTCAAAGCCAACAGGAACCTGGATCAACGACATAGACTGCGCCGGGGTCAGGGGCTCCTGTAATTTTGGCGGGGGATCACGATTTTCGTAATTGGGTATATCCGCATCGGTATAGGTTGGATCGGCCAGTAGGTAAGCCGCCACTTCGCTGCGTACTTTATCCCCTACAGCCCAGAAGATGCCATTTTCAACCATTTTCAGGAAATCCCTGTTATTGAACGTCGCCGTATCATGACCGTATGCGGTATAAAACACCCTTCCCTGGCCGAATGACTGCGTCCAGGTATAGGGTTCGTGGTGGTCACCCTCCACACGTTCCGTAATTACCTCGATATTTTTGCTGATCTTATCATGTACATACGTTTCATCACGGGTTACAAAACTTTTTACCCCTTTCATAATTGGGCTTTCCGGCTTTACAATCACCGATGAAAAGGTATCCATCTTGTGGCAGAGGAACTGGCCGCCGATCATTTCCACTACTTCCGGTGAATTGCGAAAACAAAATGTCGCGCAGTGCAGGGGGATGAAGCCTTTCCCACTTCTTACGAACTTTAGCAGGGCAGCAGATTGGGACGCGGAGATGGTATCGTAATTCGCATATACGACCAGGCCATCATATTTGCCAAGCTCGGCATCGTTCAGGTCGTCAGGACTGGCAGAAAAAGATATGTTGATGCCGTCCTTAAAATATTCTTTTGAAAGGATGTCGGCAAGTTTCTCCGAATCGTGGTGTTTGTTATTTTTATGACCCAGGAATAGAATCTCGAGGCGCCGCGGTACATCGTTTGATTTTTGTGTACCTGCGGTAAATAGAATCGCGACCAGGCTGATCGCAATCACGAGCATAATGTTTTTTGGCATAGCAAAGAAATCGGAGGTGAATACAACGTCTGTAAAACGAATGTCGTGATATTACTTTAAACGCGCTTTAAATATTATATCCAATCCTGACTGTTTCTTATCTTATAATTGAACGCCTTGTTGATTTATTGGTAAAAATCGAACCACGGAAGGCGCGGTATACAGGGAGAAATACTTGTAGCTTTGTCGCGGCGTCAGCGAATCCCTGTTTTGGAGCGGATAGAAACACGTCATAATTTCGTTCGTAAATTCCTAATATTTAACGCGCCGAGTCAAAAACAAAAAATGGCGCGCTCCCGCATATATATCCTCTTTCTGTGTTTCATTTTCCGCAGTGACGGAGCGATGGCATAGTTTTTACTGGCTACAGTTGAAAAACAACCGATTTCACTTAAAACAGACAACATGAAACAAATACAAGGAAAAACGCTTTTGCTGGGTGTACTGGTGCTCGCGTCCGTACAGTTTACCGACTGTAAATCAAAAAAGGCAGACACTGATACCTCTACAAATACCACGACAACCATTGATTCTGTTACTACCCCGGCACCTGCACCAGTTGAAATTTCCGCAGATGATGCGTTGAAATCGGGGCTTGTTGATGCTACAAAAGACTTTCCTGGCGTGACTACTTCAGTAAATGATGGAGAAGTGATATTAACTGGTAACATCACCCGCGATAAGTTGCCCACGCTGATGCAGGCTGTTCAGTCGCTACACCCCAGGAAAGTAACCAATAATTTAACCATCAAGTAATACCAGGAGGAATTTTTATGGCACTAGAAACAAAATATGCTGATCTGATCAGCGCTGCAAAGACTGCCGGCGTATCTGACCTGCAGGTTCGCGAGCAGGACAACGTATTATATATTGATGGCACTGCACCGAGTGGTACGGTAAAAGACCAGTTATGGTCTGTTTATAATAAAATCGATCCGGACTTTCGTGCCGGCGATCTTGTATTAAATGTCAATGTTAATGCGGCTGCCGGAACGAAAGCCAAAGTAATCACGGAGTCTTCCAACCTTAATATCCGGAAAGGACCCGGAACTGACCAGCCGATCGTTGGAAAAGCCGCTCATCATGAAATGGTCACCATATTGAGCAACGCCAACGACCAGTGGAGTCTTATTAAAACAGACGCCGGTACAGAAGGGTACGTGTATACGCAGTACTTGCAGGCATAGAAACGACTACCAGCCGTTGGTAAATATTGCACGGCTGTTTCCAACGGCATTTTTATATCCCTCATCTTTTAAAGAACCTTGTATGGAATCGCTTCCGGGTACGGTTAAGCGGGCCATTGAACTGGTGGGCCTGTATTTTCTCGGTACTATTATTTATATTGGCGCAGATATCATCACACCCATCATACTCGCCTTTTTTATCGCACTTGTTTTATTGCCGATCTACCGCTTTTTTCGCCGGAAGAAAATTCCTGAGGTGATGGCGATATCGCTATCCATTTTATGCCTGGTCATTTTGATTGTAGGGATAGGATGGTTTTTTTCGGCACAGATTGGAAACCTCATCAGCGATTTTCCACAGATCAGAGAAAATGTTACCGGTCACCTGCAAACACTTAGCGGTTGGATTAACAAGAAAACAAATTTCTCTACGGAAAAGCAACTGGCACTGATTAGTGAACAGAGTAATAAGCTGCTGAACTATGCGGGCAATGTGCTTGGAGGCGCAGCGGGTTCTCTTACCGGAATTTTTATTTTCGTAGGATTGTTGCCCATCTACATCTTCCTCATACTTTTTTACAGAAACCTCCTGCTGCGCTTTATTTTCCTATGGTTCCCCGAAAAGAATCATAGTCAGCTGAAAGATGTAATGCATGAAACGGAAGTTATCATTAAAAGCTACCTGGTAGGATTGCTCATACAGATCAGTTACATTACCATCCTGCTCGGTGGCATTTTGATGATCATCGGCATTAAACATGCCCTGCTGATCGGCGCTATATTCGCCATCCTCAACCTGATTCCCTATGTAGGTGCATTGCTGGGCAACATCATCGGGGTGCTGCTAACCCTTACTTCTTCAGACGAGATGTGGCCCGTTTTCGCAGTATTGATCACCATTGCCGTCGTACAATTTCTTGATAACAATATCCTCATGCCGCGTATTGTGGGCTCCAAGGTAAAGATCAATGCTTTGGCCACCATTGTCGGCGTGATAGTGGCGGGCGCACTGGCTGGCGTCTCTGGCATGTTTCTGTCGCTACCGGTGATTGCCGTTCTCAAAATTGTATTTGATCGCACGGAAAGGTTCCGTCAATGGGGCGTATTGCTGGGAGATGAACGGCCCCAGGCCAGTCCAATTCAGTTTCCTGTCTTTCGCAAAAATAGCAAGAAGATTCGGCAGGAACTTGAGCTTGAGAAGAAAATCGACCCAACGG
>JBBSSY010000117.1:0-8169 GCA_038241595.1 Chitinophagales bacterium
TAAAATGCCTCTTGTTTTCATTGTCTTTTTTTTATGTGTTGATTGAAATGGGATTAATTTATCGATATTTTTCCGTGTTCGCCATCCTGGTATCCTTTGCCTGTGACCATTGCCTTAAGCACATTGAATGCCACTACTAATTTTGATGAACTGCCATTCCAATATTCCGCTTCTTTTGGGGTTACTTTCAATAGGGCAATTTTAGGATCGTCAAGTCCTTCGGGAAACCACGCTTTCATAGACGGGTTCCATAATTTTTCAATTTTACACTGGTCGTTATTAATTTCACCGTCCCCCTTCACAACCACATAAATATTATCAGATGGTTTTGTATAACTAAGGATCACACCGCTGTTTTCCTGGATGTCATCCACCTTACCAGAATACTCATTAGTAAAAAACCACAAATCACCATTGTCATCGATGTCAGCGGTATACATCGGTCGTCCACTTAAGCCTTCATTATTTGCGTGGGTGAATAACATAGCGATATGAATGTTTCCTATGAGATCTTTCAGTTTTTCTTTGTGAGTTTGTTGGGTCGTTTCAGTCATAAAAATGTAAAGATTATTAAAAGTATACTTATCAGGTATGAAGAAGCATGCCAGTCACTTTTAACATACCGATGTTCTCACAAAAAAAATATGAGAGGAATTTTAAACAGATTACTCCCAAATTGGGGAAAATTGTTCGCATACATCTCTTTGCATCGTATACGGCTAACGCACTTGCCGATAAGTGACTTTGCGCTTCCGCATAAATGATGGGTGTAATTGAATAGAAACTAGTTTTATGATCTTTATATCATGGCAAATGGGCTTTCTGTCCTCTTTGGCAAGAAAATTTATATGTATGTGAGGAAATATATTGATAAACTTAAATTGGATACACCATGAGCAACTCAAAAACATTATTAGGATTCGTAGCCGGTGCGGCTGTTGGATCAATCTTGGGGATTTTATTTGCACCTGATAAAGGAACTGAAACACTTCGAAAAATTAAAGAAACAGGCGGTGACGTTTCTGATTCTTTAAAAAGCAAGTTTAATGATTTTATTGATGGCATTAAAGATACTTACCAGGGTGTTAGAGATGACGCAGACGAACTGGCGGAAGAAGGCGCTTCAAAACTCAATACGTTTAAGAACGAAGCAAAAGCGAACGAAGCAAACAGCTTTTAACTGCGCCTAACATTTTATAAAATTTCTAGTCCGGCGATTCACATAAAATCAACAAAGAAAGATGGAAACACCAATAGAGCATATAGGGTCATTATTTTCTAACACAAAGGAGTATTTGCAAAATAAATCCGATCTGTGGAAGCTAAAATTGGTTGATAAATCTTCCGATATCGTTGCCTCTTTGGTAGAAAAATTGCTTCTGTTTTTCATTCTGACTGTGTTTTTTGTGCTACTTACGATTGGGTTGGCGCTACTCATAGGATACTGGCTTGGGCATAGTTTCTATGGCTTTTTCGTATTGGCCGCATTTTATGGAATCGCCGGTTGGATTATTCATTCATCGCGTGACAAGATCATAAAAACGCCTATTTCTAATGGTTTCATCCGGAAATTTTTAAACTAAGCCGAATGCGAAAAATTTCTAATGCTGCTGAACTGAAAGCTTCTATCAGAGAGTTGGAATTAAAGACACTAAGACAGGAACAAGCGATAAAGGTAAATGCAGAGTCTACAGCAAACAGTTTTAAACCCGTAAATTTACTCAATGCGGGTGTTAAAAAGTTACGTTTCACTCCGGATATGAAAACAACTGCCATTAATACCTTTGTAGGTTTAATTGCTGGTGCTATAACAAGAAAACTTGTTATCGGTAAAAATCCGAATATTCTTAAACGTACATTGGGAACCGCTTTGCAGGCAGGAATTACACGATATATTTTTAAGAAACTACCCGGCTGGCAACAGCAGACTACCAAATTACTGGCAGACAGGCGCTCAGAATTGCTGGGTAGACGCAGGCTGAGTTAACTTGCACTGAATTATAACAGTCAAACCTGGTTTAATCGGTCCATACAGGTTGCCAGGCTTTTCTCCCAAGCCGGTACCGCCACATTAAAATAATTTTTAATTTTTTCTTTGCTAAAGGCGGAATACCCCGGCCTTTTGGCTGGTGTAGGATAGCTTTCTGTTGATATTGGACGTACGATACAGTCTCCCGGAACGTACTGTTTAATAGCAACCGCAAATTCATACCAGCTGATGATCCCTTCATTGCTGTAATGATATATTCCGGCTACCCATTTGTCGGAGGCAACAATAGCGAGAATTGCAGCCGCAAGGTCAGCTGCATAAGTTGGAGAACCCATCTGATCTGACACTACCCCCAGGCTATCTTTTTCCTTCATCAAGCGGATCATCGTCTTCACAAAATTATTTCCGAATTCCGAATACACCCATGACGTACGGATGACAATAGACTCAGCATTATTGGCAAACGCTGCCCTTTCCCCTTGCAATTTTGAGTCGCCATAAGTATTTACCGGGTCAACAGCATCGTCTTCCCGATATGGTCTTGTTCCAAGGCCGTTGAAAACATAATCAGTTGAGATGTGGATAAACCCAGCACCTGAATTTTTGCAGGCTGCTGCAAGAATCCCCGCAGCCTGGCCATTAATACTGTACGCTTCTTCTTGTTCTTTTTCGGCTTTATCCACCGCAGTATATGCTGCGCAATTAAGAACGTACCTGGGCGAATGACTCGCGAAATATTTGTCAACATCCGCGGTGTTTTCAATGGCCAGTTCTTGCCTTGATAAAAATATAAAGTCAAATCCGCTGGTGGTATGGGCGAGTACCCGGATCTCGCTGCCCAGCTGCCCATTTGCTCCAGTAACCAATATTATAGGATTGCTCATGAACGTTTTTAACCTTCAAAGATAAAATTGTGAACACATTTTTCGTACACCGGGTGTACAAGGTCTTTGGCAGACAGTATCATCTGATCTGCCGGCACCCGCCAGTCAATCTCCAGGGCAGGATCATTGAACAACAGGCCGCCTTCACAGGCCTTATCATAAAATTCGTCGCATTTGTAAAAGACTTCAGCCGTTTCACTCAATACTGAATAGCCGTGGGCAAACCCCTGCGGAACAAAGAATTGTCTTTTATTCTCCGCAGAAAGCTCAATGGAATATACGCGGCCTTCAGTGGGGGAGCCTTTGCGTAAGTCAATAACCACATCGAGTATAGCACCACTTAATACCCTGATCAATTTCGTTTGTGCATGCGGATTATTCTGGAAATGCAGGCCCCGAACGACGCCATAGGTCGACCTTGCCTGGTTGTCCTGCACAAAACGAATATTAATTTTTTCAGCGGCCAGGGTTTTTTCATTGTATGATTCAAAAAAATAACCTCTGTCATCGCCAAATACCACGGGTTCGTAAATGACCAGATCCGGGAAACCGGTTTGAATAATCGCCATATTTATCTTATTTCTTTAAAAGCTGGAATTTGAAGATATAATTTGTTTTGCAGCGCTATCTTTTTACATACTGTTCGTCGTAAAATTCCTGGTATTTGCCACTGGTTACATTATTGACCCACTCTTCATTGTTCAGGTACCAGTCAACGGTTTTTTCAAGGCCTTCTTCGAACTGCAGCGAGGGCTTCCAACCCAGTTCGGTGCTTAGTTTGGACGCGTCGATGGCGTACCGGAGATCGTGGCCCGCCCTGTCTTTTACATACGTGATGAGCGATGCGGACGTGCCTGCCGGACGACCCAGTTTACTGTCCATGATGTTGCACAACAGGTGCACGAGGTCAATATTTGTCCACTCGTTGAAACCACCGATGTTGTACTTTTCTCCCACCTGGCCATGGTGAAATATCACATCGATTGCGCTCGCGTGATCTTCCACGTACAGCCAGTCGCGAACATTTTCACCTTTGCCATAAACAGGCAGGGGGCGGTTGTTCTTGATGTTATTGATCATCAGCGGGATCAGCTTTTCCGGAAAATGATGAGAGCCGTAATTATTTGAGCAGTTGCTCATAATTACCGGCATGTCATAGGTGTGGTAATAAGCCATCAAAAAATGGTCGGATGAGGCTTTTGAGGCAGAATAGGGAGAGCGAGGATCATACGCGGTATCTTCTGTAAAAAAACCTTCCTTGCCCAGCGAACCGTATACTTCATCCGTTGAAACATGGTAGAACAACTTGCCCGCATAGTCTTTATCCCAGGCTTTCCTGCAGGCGTTTAAAAGAGTGGCGGTTCCCAGCACATTGGTACGCACAAAAGCAAGCGGATCAATGATAGAGCGGTCTACATGACTTTCCGCCGCCAGGTGGATCACCCCGTCAATAGCATATTTTACGAAAATGTCGTTTATAGCTGGTTCATCGGTAATGTCCGCTTTCTCAAAGCGGTAATTCAGCGCATCCTGTATATCGTCCAGGTTTTCGAGATTTCCGGCATAAGTAAGCGCATCAAGATTGATGATTTGATAGTCGGGATATTTGTTTACAAACAAGCGCACAACATGTGAGCCGATGAAACCGGCACCGCCGGTTATTAAAAGAGTTCTCTTCATTATATGATCAATTTTTACTGACATCCTGGTTTAGCAGGTTGCGAAATTAGATATTGTAACGCAATCGATTGTCACAACCTGTATTAATTCCAGGTTTTCGGGGCGCTTTTTATCGGATTAAAAGGAACATCGACTGATATCTTTACATTATTTCATACTGATAAACTCTTTGGGTTGTTTTACCAGTTCCTCCTTCGGCAGGGACTTAAAGTATTCATAGGTTATCTTGAGGCCTTCCGCCCTGTTTACTTTTGGCGACCAGCCAAGAATTTCTTTCGCTTTTGTTATGTCCGGCTTCCTTTGTTTTGGATCATCTTTCGGCAGGGGCTGGTAAATAATTTTCTGTGTTGTACCGGTCAGTTTGATGATCTCTTCCGCAAAATCTTTCAAGGAAATTTCGTCCGGGTTGCCAATATTTACGGGGTACTGATAATCGCTTAACAACAGCCGGTATATGCCTTCCACCAGGTCGTCCACATAACAGAAACTGCGCGTCTGGCTGCCATCACCGAATACGGTCAGGTCTTCGCCACGAAGCGCCTGCCCGATGAATGCCGGCAGGGCACGACCGTCGTTCAGTCGCATCCTCGGACCGTATGTATTAAAAATGCGAACGATGCGGGTTTCAAGTCCATGAAAACTGTGGTAAGCCATGGTTATGGCTTCCTGGAAACGTTTGGCTTCATCATATACCCCTCTTGGTCCCACCGGGTTTACATTGCCCCAGTATTCTTCTGTTTGAGGATGAACCAACGGATCGCCATATACTTCCGAGGTGGAAGCGATCAGCATGCGGGCATTCTTAATTTTTGCAAGGCCCAGGCAATTGTGTGTACCCAAGGAACCTACTTTAAGGGTTTGAATGGGGATTTTTAAATAATCGATCGGGCTTGCAGGCGAAGCAAAATGTAGTATATAATGAAGTTCTCCTGGAACATGGATGAATTTTGACACATCGTGGTGGTAAAATTCAAACTGTTCCATTTTGAAGAGATGTTCGATATTGCGCAGGTCGCCGGTGATCAGGTTGTCCATCCCGATGACATAATAACCTTCCCTGATGAAACGATCGCAGAGGTGTGAGCCGAGAAAGCCGGCTGCACCGGTAATGAGTACACGTTTTTTTTCCATGGTTGCAAAGTTAAATGTCGATTGATGATGGCCTTCCTATGCTTTCGTAATAAAAACCGAGTTCTTTGATTGCTGCCGTTTCGAACAGGTTGCGTCCGTCGAAGATGACTTTGTTTTTAAGGATAGAAACAATCTTTAAAAAATCGGGTGTCCGGAACTCGTTCCATTCGGTTGCGATGATGAGTGCATCGGCACCCTTCAGCGCATCATACTGGCCCTCCGCGTAATTGATTTTATCACCGATCACCTGTTTGACATTAGCCATGGCTTCCGGATCGAAAGCGGTAACGGTTGCACCGGCAGCTGTCAGGGACTCGATCATGTAAAGAGATGGCGCCTCGCGGATATCATCTGTATTGGGTTTAAACGCAAGTCCCCAGAACGCAAAGTGTTTTCCCTTCAGGTTGCCCTTGAAGTAACGTTCAATTTTTGGAATGAGGTGAAGTTTCTGCCGTTCGTTGACTTCCATGACTGCATTGAGGATCTTGAAATCGTATTGTATTTCACTGGAAGACTGAACGAGGGCCTGTACATCTTTAGGAAAACAACTGCCGCCGTATCCAATCCCAGGAAACAGGAAACGTTTGCCGATGCGTTCGTCGCTGCCAATGCCACGGCGCACCATGTCTACATCCGCGCCCAGTTTTTCACAGAGCTGCGCGATCTCGTTCATAAAGGAGATCTTTGTTGCCAGGAATGAATTGGCAGCATATTTTGTAAGTTCTGCAGAACGCTCATCCATAAACAGCACCGGGTTGCCCTGGCGAACAAATGGTGCATAAAGGTCGCCCATTACTTTTTTTGCTCGTTCCGACTGCGTGCCGATTACAACACGATCAGGTTTCATAAAATCATCCACGGCAACACCTTCACGCAGGAATTCCGGGTTGGACACCACATCAAATTCTACGGTACAATTTTTTGCGATGGCGGCATATACTTTTTCCGCAGTGCCTACCGGAACGGTGCTTTTGTCAACAATTACTTTGTAATCGGTGAGGATCTTACCGATGTCGTCGGCGCAACCCAAAACATATTTAAGGTCGGCAGAGCCACCTTCACCAGGCGGCGTTGGCAGTGCAAGAAATATAATGGCCGCGTCTTTTATACCTTCTGCGAGGTCGGTCGTAAAATGAAGACGGTCTTCTTTAAGGTTGCGCAGGAAGAGTTTTTCCAGGCCGGGTTCATAGATCGTTATCTGACCATTGACCAGTTTGTTGATTTTTGCATGATCAATATCGACACAGGTAACCTGATTACCGGTTTCTGCGAAACAAGTGCCAGTTACTAAACCTACGTAACCGGTACCTACTACAGCGATTTTCATTGGATTATAAGGATTTAATTATTTAAATATTCCGAAACCTTTTCAACGATATAGGCAAGTTGATCATGATCCATTTCTGTATGCATTGGCAGGGAGATGACACGTTCAGTGAGCCAGTCGGTGACCGGAAGGTCAATGCCACCGCTGCCGAACGAAGCAAACATCTTTTGTTTATGCGCAGGAACGGGATAATAGATCATGGATGGAACGGCGTGTTTTGCAAGAAAATTACTGAGCTCATCCCGGTTTTGCGTTTCAAGGACCAGCGTATACTGGTGAAAAACATGATGGCAAATCGCGCTTCGGAATGGCGTATGTACTCCTGGAAATGCGTTGAAGGCATCGTCATAGTAATTAGCCACCTTTCTACGTGCATCGATATAATGATCCAGTTGTTTCAATTTTACCTGTAAAACAGCAGCCTGAACCGCATCTAATCGGCTGTTACATCCAACCATTTCATGATAATACCGCTTGTTTTGCCCATGATTGGCAATCATTTTTAGCTTTATGGCTAACGCATCATCATTTGTAAATATTGCCCCGCCGTCGCCATAGCAGCCCAAATTTTTGGATGGATAAAAAGATGTACAGCCGATGGTGCCGATACTTCCGGTTTTTTTCACCGTTCCATCCTTGTATATATAGTCACAGCCGATCGCCTGGGCGTTGTCCTCGATCACGTATAATCCGTGCTTTTCGGCGATGCGCATAATCTCCTCCATATTAGCAGCATGACCGTACAAATGCACAGGTACAATGGCGCGCGTTTTGGGGGTGATCGCCGCTTCGATCGCTTCCGGGCTGATGCAAAATGTTTTCTCGTCCACGTCAACAAAAACGGGTGTCAGGCGCAGCAGTGCTACCACTTCCACCGTTGCGATATAGGTAAAAGATGGGGTAATCACCTCGTCACCTGGCTTCAGGTCGAGGGCCATCATGGCGATCTGCAGTGCATCGGTGCCGTTGGCACATGGAATCACATGTTTGGAACCGTTATAAGCCGCCAGTTCTTCTCCAAAACCCTGCACGAATTTCCCGCCAATAAACACGGAACTGTCAATTACTTCCTGTATCGCGGCATCCACTTCAGTTTTTATGTGAAGATATTGACGCTTTGTATCTACCATCTGAACTGGGTGCATAGTAAAAGTTAA
>JBBSSY010000118.1:0-8125 GCA_038241595.1 Chitinophagales bacterium
AAATTCCGTATCACAGTACGGTGATTGTGCAGGAGTATACCGAAAAACAAACCCTGACCAAGATCAGGGCCGAGATTATTGTACAGCGTGAAACACAAAAGGGGATAATTTTAGGAGAGGCAGGTAAGATGATCCGCCAGCTCGGTACCGAGTCGCGGCAGGAGATCGAAAAATTTATAGGCCGCAAAACATTTCTCGAATTATTTGTCAAAGTGCGACCAAAGTGGAGAGACAATGATTTGCATTTGCGGGAATATGGATACAGTTAGTTTAAGGTTTAAGGTTTAAAGTTTAAAGTTGTTTCAGTTGAAAGAGAACTTTAAACCTTAAACTTTAAACCTTAAACTATTTTAAAATTTACACAATTAAACAATAGTTCATGCCCGGATTTACCGTAGCGATAGTAGGAAGACCCAATGTAGGAAAGAGCACCCTGTTCAACAGGTTGCTGGAACAACGAAAAGCGATTGTTGATGATATCAGCGGCGTGACCCGCGATCGCCAGTATGGCGTGGCCGAATGGATCGGCAAGAGTTTTAACGTGGTAGACACCGGAGGTTTCGTGTCTAGTAGCGATGATGTATTTGAAAAAGAAATCAAGAAGCAGGTGCTGATCGCGCTGGAAGAAGCGGATGCCCTGGTATTCGTCGTGGATACCACTACGGGTATCACCGATCTCGACGAGTCGATGGCCGATGTATTGCGCCGCACCGCGAAGCCGGTATTCCTGACTGTCAATAAAGTCGACAACCACGAACGCCTGCTGGAGGCGTCTGAATTTTATAGCCTCGGTTTCGAACGCATCTTTTTTCTGTCATCGATCAGCGGCAGTGGTACCGGTGAATTGCTGGATGCCATTGTGGAATTAATTGCAGATGACGACATGGCCGATCCCAATGAATCGCCCCTGCCTAAATTCACTATCATCGGGCAACCGAACGTTGGCAAATCCTCGCTGCTGAACGCATTGGTGGGCAACGAACGCGCCATTGTAAGCAATATCGCGGGCACCACGCGCGACACCACGTCGACCCATTATAATTTATTTCAGAAAGATTTTATTCTTGTTGATACGGCAGGTATCCGTCGCAAGGCAAAGGTGAATGAGGACCTCGAATTTTATTCCGTCATACGCGCCATCAAGGCAATGGATGAAGCCGATGTATGCCTGGTGATGTTAGAAGCTACGAAGGGCATCACGGCGCAGGATCTGAATATTTTCAGCCTGGCCTCAAAAAAAGGGAAGGGCATCGTATTGCTCGTAAATAAATGGGACCTGATGGAAAAGGAAACCAATACCGCCCGTGATTACGAAAATGAACTGATGCAAAAAATTGCGCCGTTCACCGATGTGCCGATCATATTTATTTCAGTGCTTGATAAATTACGCATCTTCAAAGCAATCGAGGTGGCGCTGGAAGTATATGAAAACCGCCAGCGTAAAGTGCCGACATCCAAGCTGAACGAAGTGATGCAGCAGTCTATCAAAGATTTCCGTCCGCCGGTAGTTCGGGGCAACGCAGTGACCATTAAATACATTACGCAGTTGCCGACGGTGGTACCATCGTTTGCTTTCTTTACAAACTACCCGGACGATATTAAAACGCCATACAGAAATTACCTCGAGAACCAGCTACGGAAACATTTCCCATTCAAGGGCGTGCCGATCCGCGTGTTCTTCCGCAAAAAATAAAGAGCCTCATCGACGGCTGCGGTTTAGCCGGAAGTTAATCCGGTGATGCTTTGCAGAAAGGGTCAAACAACCCTGCCGGGCCGATGCTTCGCTGGTTAATTTCGTTTGTATATCTACCAGACCGGTATGCGAACAAGAATATGTTTTTATGGGATCCTGCCGCTATTAGTCATGATTTCGGTGACGCTGCACGCACAAAAAAAATGGATTGGTCTTTCGGCAGCATGGGATGATGCGGTGAACTGGTCGCCGGCAGGCCCGCCCCAGGCGCTGGATGATGTTATTTTGGACAACACGATGTATCCGGCTTCCTACATTGTACATTTGCCAGACGCGCTGGTGACGGTTCATTCGATCAAGGCGAGCCCGGCTCCGGGCAATACCATCCAGTTAATCTTGCCGGTAACCAATTTAAAGAGTCCGGCGATGGTACTTTCTTCTCCAACCGATGCACTCATTCTTCAGAAAGGTAGTGTGCTGGTAAACGCTTCCGGTATTTCGAGCGGAACTTCCATTCAGTTAAACGGGTTAATCAGGATTGAAAATGGCGGTCGGTATGTCCACAAATCCCGCTCGGTCCATGCAGGTGACATCGTGGCAAAATTGGCTGCCGGGGCTGGTACCGAAAACGGTATTTTCGAATTTGATGTGCCCGGCGGTGCATACCCTGTTTCGTTGAGTAATAGAACATACGGCAAGCTATTATTTTCAGCCGAAGCGTCCGGAGGCAGCCAGACCTACAATGCCTCGGGGTCCAGCATGGTCACGATCCGCGGCGACCTGGAAATACAAGCCGGTGTTCAATTAAACCTGGATGTTTCAAAAGATGTAATCGTCACGGGTAGATTGTTGCAGCAGGGTGGGGTGCTGAACCTGGCGAGCCAGGCGAACTCAAATACCTTCCAGTTGCACGGCGACCTGCAACAGTCGCCGGGAGGGGTGATTACCGAAACCGGTAGTGGCTTGCCGGTGCTGGCGTTGTCCGGCCAATCGGGTCAGCGGGTGTCCGTTGCAGGTAGTATCGAACATGAGGTAACACTGCTCATCAACAACGCAAACGGTGTTGTACTTGACGCTGACCTTCGACTGATGTATAAATTGCAATTTGCACTGGGCAAGCTAAAAAGCAGCGCGGCCACGCTGCTGGTGCTCGGCGACACCTGCAAGGCCACGGGTGCCTCGCGGGACTCGTTTGTGGACGGGCCGGTTAAAAAAATCGGTGACACGGATTTTGAGTTCCCGGTGGGTAAACAGCATGATTATGCGCCGATCGGTATCACCGGAGATAGTGGAAATAAAACAGATGAATATATCGCGGAGTATTTTCTTGCGGACCCGCGTGTGCGTTATGGTACCGCTTTTGAGGCGCCGATGATCCGGGTGAGTTCGATGGAATACTGGTTCTTGAAAAAGGTTCACGGAGGCACCGCGAAAAAGGTGCAGCTGACAGTCGGTGCGTACAGCGGCGCAACCGCGCTTGACAAACTGGTGATCGCACAATGGGATGAAGCGGCGGCGCGCTGGCGCAATGCCGGCAACAGTGCCTGGGACGGCGTCACCGCAGGCTATGTGGCGAGTAATGAGATAATGCCTGATGGTCCATTTACCGTTGCGAGTACTGTTGCCCAGCAGAACCCATTGCCGGCAATAAACATCTCCCTTCGCGCCGATGAAAAAGATAATACTGTTTTGCTGACCTGGTTTTTACACGGTGATGCACCTGCCGGTTTATTCCAGGTGGAGCAGTCTGCCGATGGTCAGGTTTTTAATGCGATCCGCGTCGTCGCCGGGGAGGATTTTAGGCGTGAATACCAGGCTGTAGTGAGACTCCCGCAGCGGTTAAAAAGATATTTTCGCATACATTTTGCAGATCCGACCGGCAATGATTTGTACAGCCCACTGGTTGCAGTGTATGCAGAGGACCACGACTTCACATGCCATGTGGCCCGGTCGAGGCTGGATCTGTTTTTGCGTCTGCCAGGCAGGCAGCAGGTTCAGGTGGTCATTTTTGACCTGGCGGGCAAACAAGTCAAAAGTCATGATCAACCCGTTGAAGCGAATGGCAGTCATGTTTTTGTGGATATTTCCGGGCTGGTACCGGGGCTGTATATATTGAACGTGAAAGGCAGGGATCGGATAATCAAAGTCTGCCTGTTTGCCAGGTAGGGCAGAAAGATGGGTTGATGCCCAGCGCTAGTTCACACCCCCAACTTCTCCAAAACAGACCTGACCTTCTCTTTGAATGCCAGCAACCCCGCTTCTTCCTGCCTGATAAACGTATTGTCTTCGAGTTTTCCAAGGACCTGCTCCATTTGTTCCTTGTTATCATATACCATGCTGCGGAACGGATTGTTATAGTCTTTAGCCCGCGATTCGTAGATGCCCCTGGTCATCCACTCCTTTGTCGTTACGGACCCTTCCAGTACCTGGCGCAACAAACTGCGGGTATTCATCTCCGTGGGAAGCCCGGCACGCTTTAACGCTGATAGCGCGTGCTGTAGCTTTTGGAAGGGATAGGCGGCACCCTGCTCGGTATAGAATGCATGGATCTCGTCCCAGGAATTAACCCGGCCATCGTCGATGCGCCTGATTAAGTCACGGAAGGCATTGGCTTCAATCAGTTGTCCGCCGGCGTTGATCCAGTCGCCTGGCAGGGGCAGATCTATAAACAAATTTTCAAGTTGCTGCCAGGTTGCTACGGAATTTTCCTCGATATGCCCGATTAATTGCCGGGCGGCATGGTATACGATCAGTTCCCGGAAAATATGGTAGGCGGGCAGTACTTTTAACAGCACCACTTTCCGGCCTGAATTTTCGAAGTTGGCAAGAATTTCCAGGTCATCGACGACTGTGTTTTTTTCGTCCAGTAGTTCCTTTCCCATCTGTATGATTTCCGCTTCACTGTCGGGCAATAATTTACCAATGGCTTTGTAATAGGCGATACCGGTGAATTCCTGGAACAGGCGGATGGATGTTATCAACTCGTTGATGCTGTCCGGTGCCAGGAAATCATATTCGATGTGTTGTATTTTTTCAATTCTGTGATCGCGATCCACATACTTCCAGGAGTTGCGGGACAGCGCGTACATGTTGTACATGAACCAGTA
Organism: Chitinophagales bacterium; assembly: GCA_038241595.1. Lineage (GTDB taxonomy): Bacteria > Bacteroidota > Bacteroidia > Chitinophagales > Chitinophagaceae > JADCRZ01. The sequence continues at coordinate 4,801 of JBBSSY010000118.1, forward strand.
CCCGGGCATAATTTCAAGCTGGTCCTTGCTGGCATCGTTGCTTACCAGGGCAAAGGGAATGGGTATGTTCAGTTCCGCGGGATAATCGCCTTTGGCCACGATATTAAAAGAAGCGAACCTGGAATTGTGTTTTAGGCTCACGCAGAGGCCCGGCCAGAAGCCGCGCCCGGCAATGAGTTCCCCGTCGGCACTTCGCGAATTGTGGTTCGAACCGATGGTGGCGCCGGCGGCAATGTTACTTTGTCCCATAACCATCGAGGCACAGAGAAAAGAATTGTTGTGGTGTTGCTCGTGTGCGGGAAAAATCAGTGAATTCAGCACTTCGCAGCAGGATATGGTGGAGTTGTTTCCCAGGTATGAGTTAAGCAGTCTTGCGCCATATTTCAACTGTGATTGGGAAGCCATGATAAAGCGGATGGCTTTGACCCCATAAAAGATCTTGCAGCCAAAACCAACGATTCCGTTTACCATTTCGCAGCCTTCGCCAATTTGTGATTTGGCTTCGGCCGAGGAATTAATCGTCAGGTTTTTCAATTTGTTAGCGCCTTTGAGATAGGCATCGCTGCCGATCCAGACGTCTTTCAGGATAGCGCAGTTTTTGATTACTGTTCTGTCGCCGATTTTGCCATAGTAACCACGCTGGTGATCGAATTTTTTTTCGGTGAACGCAGTCAGTTTTTCCATCAGTACCTTGTCTTCACGGTAGCGGCTCCAGAGAAACGCGTCACCCGGCAACATGCCATTAAAGGGTATGATTTCCCGCCCGGCGTTCTCGTTGCAAATCTCCATTTTGATGCGGCTTTTTTCGGCTTCGCCATCTTTGATCACGCCATTGCCGAATTTGGAAACATTGGTCGTGGCGACCTCGTTGCAATTAACGATAATTACATCGTTTCCAATGATGTAATGCGACAGGTAATCCACGTTGTCGATCGCCACGTTGTCGCCAAGGTCGCAACTGATGATCTTACTATTATACAGGCCAACCGGCAGCCGAAGGTTGTGAAATTCGAGGTAATAGGGTTCAAGTTTCCCGATGCGTACCAGCCCATGGAACTTGCAGTTTTTAACGAATTCGGCGTTGAAGGCATCCGACACGAGGATCATATTCCAGTTGTCGGAGGAGTTGCGGTTTCGAACGAGTTGTTCTATCTCGGCAGCGGTCAGTTGCCGGTATTCGACACCGTTGCGGTTTTGCAGGTAGCGGAGGTGGTATTCATCTTTGCCTTCCGGCAGGTATTGCCGGGGGATAAAATTATACCCCAAGGTTTCAACAGGGCGCTTTTCAATGATGTTCATGAGACTGGGGCTTTTAAATGGATGGCTACACTACTCCACGGTGACCGACTTGGCGAGATTACGCGGTTTGTCAACATCGAGCCCTTTGGCCACACCGATGTAATAACTGAGTAATTGCAACGGGATGACGCTTAGCATCGGGGCCACAATTTCGTCGGCGTCCGGCACCACCATTACATCATCTGCAAGGCTGGTTATCATGTCATCACCCTCGCTGATGACTGCGATCACTTTGCCTTTGCGGGCTTTGATTTCCTGCATATTGCTGATTATCTTATCGTGGTAGGCGTCTTTGGTGGCGACGAAAACTACGGGGAGGTGTTCGTCTACCAGGGCGATCGGACCATGTTTCATCTCCGCCGCCGGGTACCCTTCGGCGTGGATGTAAGTGATTTCTTTCAGTTTGAGTGCGCCTTCCAGCGCAATGGGGAAGTTGTAACCGCGACCCAGGTACAAAAAATCACGCGCATCAACATATTTCTGCGCGACGGCGCGGATATGGTCCGTATCCACCAGGATACGCGCGACCTTTTGCGGAATGGCGTGCAGTTCCTCCAACAGGTGTAAAAATCTTTTCTGATCGATCGAGCCTTTTTGCCGGGCGATCTTTAGCGCGACCATGGTGAGTACGACCAGTTGCGCGGTAAATGCTTTAGTACTTGCGACGCCGATCTCAGGCCCCGCGTGCGTGTAGGCGCCAGCGTGAGAGGTGCGTGCGATCGATGATCCCACTACGTTAAGGATGCCGAAGATGATGGCGCCCTGTTCTTTGGCCTTTTCGATCGCCACCAGCGTGTCGGCAGTTTCCCCGCTTTGCGAAACGGCAATGATCACATCGCCGGGGTTGATCACGGGATTGCGGTACCTGAATTCGGAGGCATATTCTACTTCGACCGGAATGCGGCAGAGTTCTTCGATGATGTATTCGGCCACCAGGCCGGCATGCCAGCTGGTACCGCAGGCAATGATCAGGATCCGTTTGGCTGTCGTTAGTTCGATAAGGTATTTCTCCACCCCGCTCATAGTGACCAGGCCGGCTGCGGCGTCCAGCCGTCCCCGCAAGCAGTCGAAAATCGTCTGTGATTGCTCAAAGATTTCCTTTAGCATAAAGTGTTCATAACCGCCTTTTTCGATCGCAGCCAGCTCCATGTCCAATTTTTGGATATAAGGGGTCAGTTTTTCATTGCCGAGGTTTTTCAGGATCAGTTCGTCAGCCCTGATGATGGCCAGTTCATAGTCGTTTACATACACCACTTCTTTCGTGTACTCGATGAAGGGCGAAGCATCGGAAGCGAGAAAATGTTCGCCTTTTCCCACACCGATCACCAGCGGACTGCCCTTGCGGGCCGCGATGAGCGTGTCCGGATGATCGGCATCAAGCAATACGATTACGTAGGCACCTACCACCCGTTTCAGCGCAATGCGCACCGCTTCTTCCAGTCCGCACTCATTGTTTGTTTGAATGTCTTCAATAAAATTAAGCAGCACCTCCGTGTCGGTATCGCTTTTAAACACATACCCTTTCTTCTGCAGTTCTGATTTAAGCTGGCTGTAATTTTCTATAATGCCGTTGTGGACCATGGCGATCTTCTCGTTGGCAGAGCGGTGTGGGTGTGCATTACGGTCGCTTGGTTCGCCATGCGTGGCCCAGCGGGTATGGCCGATGCCGGCGGTTGCATGCAGGTCCTTGCCGGTGAGCATCTCTTCCAGCATGGCCACCTTGCCCATTTTCTTATATACTTTCAGCGAACCGTTGACCAGCGCCACTCCTGCGCTGTCGTAGCCGCGGTATTCAAGGCGTTTCAGGCCTTTCAGGATAACCGGGTAAGCTTCCCGGCCGCCGATGTAAGCAACGATTCCGCACATAGTTTTTTTTTAAGAGCGTTTTTGGCAGTAGTTTTTAGCGATCAGCAATCAGTAGTCAGCAATCAGTAGTCAGCAATCAGTAGTCAGCAATCAGTAGTCAACAATAAGCAATAAGCAATAAGCAATCAGCAATCAGCAATCAGCACTCAGCACTCAGCAC
>JBBSSY010000119.1:0-8103 GCA_038241595.1 Chitinophagales bacterium
TAAAAGAAAGATAAGACGTGTTGTAACTGGCGTGCAATGCGTGAACGTTTATTTGAAGGGACTAAGTTGCGTATAATTTACCCGGTTTGGCCGTTTATTAACATTTATATTAACGAAAACGGTTTCGTGAACTTGCTGCTTTGTTTAAATTTGGACATTTAAGCCACTATGAGCCATATAAATATCCGGTCACTGGCAAAAGAACTGCAGCTTTCTATTGGAACGGTATCGAAGGCATTGAAAGATAGCCATGAGATCAGCGCCGCCACCAAGTTACGGGTATTGGAACTGGCTCAAAAACTCCAATATAACCCCAATCCGTATGCGAGCAGCCTGCGCCGAAAGAAAAGCAATACCATTGCTGTGGTGTTACCGGAAGTAGCGGATAGTTTTTTTTCGGTGGCGATCAAGGGCATAGAAGAGGTCGCGCAGGAGAACGGATTTCATGTGTTGATCTACCTCACCTTCGAACGGTACCTCAAAGAGAAAAAAATTCTGGAAGCGTTTCGCAACGGGCGCGTGGATGGTATCCTGATGTCGGTATCCAGTGAAACCATGGACACGGCGCACATCGAGGCGCTTTGGGAGAACAACATCCCCGTCGTATTTTTCGACCGGGTGATCAGTGAACTACCCTCTGCAAAAATCACCACTAACGACGAGGACATTAGTTTCGAGGCAACGAGTCACTTGGTGGCTCGGGGCTGCCAGGAAATCGTCTACCTGTCTATTTCAAAACACCTGGCGATCAACAATCGAAGAATCGCCGGTTTCCAGAAAGCCCTGCAGGCACACGAGCTCCCGTGCAGTGCGGGCCAGGTGATTGATTGTTCGAACGACGAAACGGACAATGACCGGCTGATCCGGCAATTGTTACTTCAAGCGGGGAGGCCGGATGGCATCATTGCCGGTGTAGAGAAGCTGGTGATGCCGGTGTATGCTATTTCTAAAGAGTTGCACATTGATATTCCCGCACACCTAAAAATAGTAGGCTTTTCCAACTCGCCCCTGGCGCCTATTTTAAATCCTTCTCTGACCACCGTCACCCAGCCTGCTTATGAAATGTGTAAACGTGCCGCTGCGGTATTGTTCCGGGCGATGCTGAAAAAAGGCTTTGTGCCTGAGCATGAAACGGTGATCCTTTCGTCAACGCTGTTGCCGCGTGATTCGACGGGTTGTTTGTCTTGAAGGGTGATTTAAATGATTGATTGATGGACTATGATGGTTGTCTTGAACTGTTATTTGAATGATTAATTGATGGACTATGATTCTTCTCGCGATCACGTTGCGATTTACCCTAAAGATTTGCCATTATCCACCTTTTTTAGTATTCTACTACTTGCGTTTTAACTGGTGGAATAGGTAGTATCATGTTTATGTCCCCAATACTTACCTCATAGTCCGTCAATTAATCATTCTAATCACAGTTCAAGACAAATCTATGCGGTTACGGAAAAGTTGATAACTACTTACCTCATAATCTCTCAATTAATCATTTAAATCACAGTTCAAGACAAACCTATGCGGTTACGGAAAAGTTGATAAATACTTACCTCATAGTCTATCAACTAATCATTTAAATCACCCTTCAAGACAATTTTCATTGTCCATCAATCAATCATTTAAATCACCCTTCAAGACAAACCCCTGCGCATGCAGCCTGACTGGAACGACTTTTCGGCGGTTGCGAACGGTTGTATCCGTGCAACATTCACCCCCCCATCCTGAAAATTTTTTAATTTCGTAAATTCTACTCACTTTTAAGGGTCAAACACACACATGAAGCTGATCAATATATTAATCCTGCCCCTGCTGCTCACCGGATCACTGGTATTTAATGCCTTCGAGACAAAGCCCCGTCCTGATCCGCAGACCAATACCATCATTACCGGCGCCGATCAAACCGAAAAATACCTGTCGTACCTGCAGGGAAAACGGGTTGGCATACTCGGCAATCCAACCACCATTCTGGGTACCAGGCACCTGGTCGACAGCCTGCTGGCACTTGGTATAAAAGTGACGAAGGTCTTTGGACCAGAACACGGATTTCGCGGCAAGGCAAGCGCCGGCATTTCTGTTGGCGATGAAAAGGATTCCGCCACCGGCGTCAGCGTGATCTCCCTCTACGGCCCGAAACGCAAACCGTCAAAAGAAGACATGGCAGACCTCGACATCATGATCTTCGACATACAGGATGTCGGCTGCCGCTTTTACACCTATATAAATGTCCTCGGCGAAATCATGGACGCCTGCGCGGAAAACAATAAAGAACTGATGATCCTCGACCGCCCCAATCCAAACGGTTATTTTGTCGATGGGCCTATCCTCGACATGAAACTCAAATCCGGCATCGGCAAATATCCCGTTCCAATCACCCACGGCATGACGATCGGTGAGTTTGCACAGATGATCAATGGCGAAGGCTGGCTGCCCAATAAAGCGACCTGCAAACTGAAGATCATTAAAGTGGCCAACTACACCCACGACATGCCCTATACTTTGCCGGTAAAGCCTTCTCCAAACCTCAACTCACAGCACAGCATCATGCTATACCCCACAATCTGCCTGTTCGAAGGCACGATCATCAGCCAGGGTCGCGGCACCTATATGCCGTTCAGCGTACTGGGTGCACCAGCATTGAAGGGAAAATATTCGTTCACTTTCAAACCGGTCAGCATCAAAGGCATGAGTGAAACACCCCTCCACATGAACGAAATGTGTTACGGCATCGACTATAATAAAATACCACTTTCGGAACTGCGCAAATCAACCCGCATCAACATCCAGTGGCTGATCGATTTCTACAAAGCCTACCCGGAAAAAGAGAAATTCTTTGACCGCACCCAAAATCCGGAAGTCCGTAATTTCGACCTGCTGGCCGGCGTCTACGAGCTGAAGAAACAGATCATCGCCGGTGCCTCCGCCAAAGAAATTTATGCATCGTGGGAACCGGGCCTGTCGCAATACAAAACCATGCGCGCCAAATACCTTCTTTACAAATAAATCATTACTCCCGCTATTATGACCCCAGACCGCCGTTCGTTCCTTAAACAGGCTACTGCCCTGACCACCGCTTTTTCCGTCAACAGTTTATTCAAGGCGGTACAAGCCGGTGAGTGGCAACAGGCCGCGCAAAAAGTGGCCGGAAAGAGCCCGCTGCAGGTAGCCGCCGATGAAGATTACTGGGGAAGTATCCAGCGCGCATTCAGCGTAAGCCCGACGATTATGATCCTGAATAACGGGGGCGTTTCGCCATCGCCGTTAGTGGTGCAACAGGCGGTAGAGCGATACAATTCGTTGTCCAATGAAGGTCCGTCTTACTTTATGTGGCGCATACTCGACCAGGGCCGCGAACCGCTGCGCGAAAAGCTGGCCTTGCTGGCCGGAACGTCGCCAGAAGAAATTGCCATCAACCGCAACGCCACCGAAGCACTGAATACCGTCATCTTCGGCCTCGATATGAAACGCGGCGACGAGGTGATCGGTACCAAACAGGATTATCCAAACATGATCCAGGCCTGGCAGCAACGCGCGCTGCGCGAAGGCATCGTCTATAAACAATTAAGTTTTGACTTCCCAATCGAAAATGATGAGCAGATCGTGCGCGCATACGAAGAGGCCATTACGCCCGCTACCAAAGTCATTCATGTCACCCATGTCATCAACTGGGTCGGGCAGATTATGCCGGTACAGAAGATCTGCCGCATGGCGCATAAAAAGGGCATTGAAGTGATCGTGGACGGCGCGCATTCGTTCGGCCTGCTCGACTTTACCATCCCTTCTTTGGAATGTGATTACTTCGGCACCAGCCTGCATAAGTTTTTATCGGCCCCTATCGGTACAGGGATGATGTGGATCAAAAAAGACAAGATCGAAAAGATCTGGCCGCTTACCTGCAACAGCAAACCGCGGAGCGGCGACATCCGCAAATTCGAAACGCTGGGAACGCGGAGTTTCCCGATCGAACAGGGCATCGTCGAAGCGATCAATTTTCACAATGCCATCGGCAGCAAACGGAAAGAAGAGCGTATCCGCTACCTGAAAAATTACTGGGCAGAAAAAGTACAGCATGTGCCCGGGATTAAGTTGCACACCTCGCTGAAAGCAGCCTACTCCTGCGCCATCTGCGGCGTGAGCATAGACGGCATGACGCCGCAGGCATTGGAAAGCCTGTTATTCAGCAAATATAAAATTCATACCTCACCGATCAGTTGGGAGAATATTAATGTGGTCCGCATCACGCCGCATGTGTACACCACGCTGCCCGATCTTGACAAGCTCGTTCGCGCCCTCACCGAAATCGCGGCATCAAAAAAAACGACTGCATGATTACTGTCTACGGAGAAAGTTGGTCTTCCTGTAACCCATCCGCTTCGAAGCCACGCAACAACTATAAACCTTAAACCTTAAACTAGAGCAGGTTCCAGCAAATCATCCTGGTGAACCTTTTTATAAAATACATCTGTAAGGTGAATAATGGCGGGCATGCCGCCGATCCGCTCATACAGTGTCGGGATTGTTTCACTCGCTGGTTCGGTCATACGATGGCGTTATAAACCGGAGTAATAATCATAGCCTTGCTCGGCCCAGTAGTCACGCGGCCGCTGGTTGCTGAAATGTATTGTTCCGATGCGTTTTAAATTTTTGATGCCGTATTTAACGGGAACGATCAACCGCAGCGGCGCACCATGCACCACATTGAGCGGCTGCCCGTTCATTTCATACGCCAGCAATGTCTGCGGGTGCATGGCACTTTCCATATCCATGCCTACGTAATATTTTTTGTCCGGTGTCTCCAGTCCGGCATACTGCATCGCTGCTTCTGCTTCCAGCTTGTAATGCTTCATGAAGTCGGCGAATGTTACGCCGCCCCAATGCTGAACCTGCTCCCATCCTTCCACGCATTTAAAATCATAGATCAGCTCCGTTTTTGGCAGGATCCTCAATTCGTTGAGGGTCACCTGCAGTAGCTTGCCCGATTTTTTGGTTACCTGGAGCCGCCACCCGGCGCGGTCGAGCGGGCTTTCCAGGCCAATAATGCCATTCTTGCGCACGACCTTTGCCGCAGCTGATTTTGGATAGGTCTTAACCAGGTTTTTTGGACTGTACACTTTCCGAAAAACGGCTTCCGTGCTATTAAAGGCGTTGCGGAGCGGCTGCTGTGCCTTGGCAGATATGCCCGGTGTTTCCTCCGGTGCGTTTCGCAACCACTTCCAGGCGCCGAATGCGGCCACGTTTAAGCCGGCGAACACCGAAAAAGAAATAAAAGTCCGGCGTTTGATATTTTTATCGTCCGTCACTACTTCCGTGGGTAATTTTTTGTTTGAATCTATCATTAAAACTGCTTTAAAAGCGCCGTCCATGCGCGATGATTTTCGCAACATGGATCAATTAAACAAGTTAAACGAAAACATACGTAAAAAACACGCTTTCCCGCAAATTCACAGGAACTTATATATTTGACGTTATATACCACAAATCATAACGCCCGTACGCCGGTATCGGTTCGGGCCAAAGTGGCAACTATGAAAAGAATATGCTGCATCTTGATATTGCTTGTCGGGTCGCTGCATGCGGCGATGACGAAGGCGCAACCGTTGCGGCTTGCGGTAGCCGCAAATGCACAGTTTGTCATCAAGGCGTTACAGGCAGATTTTAAAAACCGCACCGGCATTGAAACAGAAGTGATACTTGGCTCCTCCGGCAACCTGGCGAACCAAATCAAAAACGGCGCGCCCTTCGATGTGTTTTTGTCGGCGGATATGGATTTTCCAAACAACCTCGACAAAGCCGGTTTTGGCGCAGCCAGGCCAATAGAATATGCGTTGGGCAGTTTGATTGTTTGCAGCAGGACGTTGCCTTCGGTAAAAAACTGGCGCGAACTGCTGGCCGACGGTAAAAGCGGCAAAGTGGCGATTGCCAACCCCCTGCTGGCACCTTATGGCAAGGCGGCGGAAGAGGCGCTTCGGCATTATAAACTCTGGGATGCGGTAAAGCCGACGCTGGTGATGGGAGGAAGTATCTCGCAAGTAAATACCTACCTCACCACCGGCGTGGCAGCAATCGGATTTACGACAGAAGCGCTCATCTACGAATATCCCGGCAAAAACAAGTTGCAGTGGGAACGGGTGGACGAAAAGGTATATGGCAAAATCCGCCAGGGCATGTTGATCCTGTCGCACGCAAAAAGCGGCAACTATGAGCGGGCGTTAAAATTTTGCAGTTACGTCTCCTCCCCCGCCGCTAAAAAAATCCTGAAACAATTCGGTTACCGGCTTTCCTGATTTAATTTGTACCATGGATTGGACACCGATCTGGCTGAGCATTAAACTGTCATTTATTACCACCTGCATATTGCTGGTGATTGGCCTGCCCATCGCCTACTGGCTGTCTTTAAAAAGCAGCTGGCCAAAACTGGTGCTGGAAGTCCTCATTACCATGCCGCTGGTGCTGCCGCCTTCGGTGCTCGGCTTTTACCTCTTGCTGGCGTTTAGTCCGCAAAATGCCCTGGGCAGGTGGTTGCATGACGTGTTCGACGTTACGCTCGTTTTTTCCTTCAGCGGCTTGCTGATCGCTTCTATAATATACAGCCTCCCGTTTATGATCAACCCGGTAAAGTCTGCGTTTGCCCAGTTGCCCAGGTCGATGTCGGAGGCTTCTTACACGATGGGCAAGTCCCGGTCACAAACGCTCTTTCACATCCTGGTTCCAAATATCAGGTCGTCGATCATTACCGCAGCGGTACTGACTTTTGCCCATACCCTGGGTGAATTTGGCGTGGTCTTGATGATCGGCGGCAACATCCCCGGTGTAACGCGCGTGGCTTCCATCGCTATTTATGACTCTGTCGAAAGCATGGATTACGCCGGTGCCAACAAATACTCGCTGGTATTATTTTCCATCACGTTTATTATTGTGATGGCGGTTTTTATCCTCAACCGTTCACTGGTTAAAAGTCCGCTCGAATGATACAGGTCGAGATCCGGAAGCGGATCAATACCTATGATGGTTTCCACCAGCTGGAGATCAACACCACGTTTGCGTTTCACCGGGTCACGCAGGTGCTGGGTGATTCGGGCGTCGGTAAAACGACGTTGTTGAAAGTCATCGCCGGCCTGGCTTCTGTAGATGCAGGATCGATTAATTTTGGTGATGAAACCTGGCTGGACAGCGAGTCCCATATATTTTTAGCGCCCCAACAGCGTGGTGTTGGTTTTGTGTTCCAGGATTATGCGCTATTTCCGCACCTGACTGTTCGCGAGCATCTTTTATATGGCAGCAATGACAACGGTTATGTCCAGCGGTTGCTGTCGATGGGTCGGATGGAAGAATTCGCCGGTCATCGTCCCGGGCAGATGTCGGGTGGTCAGCAGCAGCGGCTCGCGATTTTACGCGCGCTGGCTACAAAACCGCGGCTGTTACTCATGGATGAGCCGTTCTCCGCGCTTGACATGAATTTAAAAGGCCTGTTGATTGCCGAACTGAAGCAGTTAATTATGGAAATGAAGATGACCTGCCTGGTGGTGACCCACCAGCCGTTTGACGCCGGTGATTTCGCAGATGAGTCATATAAGATGAAGGAATGGGGATGAGATCGCGAAGTTTACATGATAAAGAAATCTTTAATACAGACGATGGTCTAAAAAAAGGCGGGGACTTCGACCTTACGATCATAGTCTCTCAATTAATCATTCAAATCATAGTTCAAAACAATTTGCATTAATCGCCGGCATCAGTCGTACCGCCGAATTCCGCAGAGGTTTGTCTGAACTGTGATTTGAATGATTAATTGATAGACTATGATTAAGGCCGTAAGTATCCTAAGTTCACCGAAGGTGCTCATAGCTCAGAGCTGATAGCTGATAGCTGATTGCTGACAGCTGACAGCTGATAGCCAATACAGCAAATCCCCATTACCCGCCCTGTAGTTTTTCACCCCAAAAAACTACTTTTACCGGAAATCATTGTATAGAATATCATAAACCACTGATGGAATACAGACAACTGGGAAATTCCGGCCTGCGGGTGCCGGTGCTTAGCTTCGGCACGGCCACCTTCGGCGGCGGCAACGAATTTTTCAAAGCATGGGGAAGCACCCAGGCA
>JBBSSY010000120.1:0-8091 GCA_038241595.1 Chitinophagales bacterium
CCGCTTTAAAGTTGTTGATACCAAACACCATTGCACAACAACTTGCAGGCTACACTTTTACCTGCCCCGATATGATTGGCGGTGGCCAGTTCACTTCTTTCTTACCAGGAAAGACCATCGATCAAAAATTAATTGTCAGGTCTGCCCAAATGCATGCCCTGATGCCAATGATGCAATTTTCGGTGGCGCCATGGCGCATCTTAGATTCGACGCATCTTGCAGCCGTTAGAAAATCGGTTATAACACGACAGCATTATCTTCCCCGCCTCATGAAAGTAATGCAGGTGGCCGCACAAACAGGTGAGCCTGCCCTGCGTCCGTTGGAGTACAACTATCCACACCAGGGTTTTATAGAAATCAAAGACCAGTTTATGCTGGGAGAGGACCTCATGGTAGCACCCATAATTTCAACAGACGATCGCCGCCTTGTAGTTTTTCCAAAGGGCAAATGGAAGTATAAAAACCAAACGATTACAGGACCGGTATCAAAAACTTTCGCCGTACAACTTGATGAATTATTGGTGTTTGAAAAAATATGAGGTGATACGTAGGCTATTTTCGAGTAGTTTTTCTTCCAGTTTAGTCTGACTGTAAGTACATGCGTAAAATTAATAATTAAAACGGAAGGTAGAAACCGCCTATAATACAGTGAACACGGGCAACTCGTGCCACTCGTGCATCCGCCTTGCTGGTCATGGATCCAGCACACCCGGGGTCCTATACCAATGAGCGCGACTCATTCACTCAACAAAAATGGCATCCCTTTATCGAAGGATGCCATTTAAAAGTTGCAAAATAATATTGTTAGCTAAAATGTACACTCTCCGCCAGTTCCTTTTCTGTGTACGCCATGCCATACTGTTTTAACACATCATCTGGAACACCATCCCACTGGTTGGGCCTGTTGCCCACATAACCAATATCATCCAGACCAATTTTGGTGGTAAAGAAGCCAGATGCGGTGAGGTTTCTCATCCTGTTAAAAAATACCACACCCGCCTGCATGCCGGGTTTTGCCTTACCGGGGTAAGCAATTTCATTAACCATTTTAAGTTGTTGTTCGGAAGAACAATCTTTAAAAGGCTTGTCATACATTTTTAGCATCTGTATGTCCAGCCAGCTCAACCCGCCGCGCATGGGCAGCTGGTGATCGGGCATATCTTTTACGATAAATTCTATAAAGTCGGGGACCTTCGCATCAGATGCGCTGCCGGATTTTTCATCCTTAGGAATGATGATATCACCAAGCACCGTAATGGTGGCCATTTCGTGCGGAGTGAAAAAAGTTTCTGCTTTTAATCTTGCATTCCGGTCGAGTTCATTCTGCGGCCTGTCCGCCTCCATGCTCTCCGGCGTTGCCGCAGCGCCTGCTTTTTTCTCATCTTTCGGACTGCACGCGTTTAATACGGCTCCTGAAGAAAAGGTTCCGATAGTGAGGGCTTTTATCGAATCACGTCTGTTCATTTTTTTATTTTTAAAATGTTACTAACCAGCACCGGTTACACGTTCTGCTTTTTATTTTGTTCAAGGATATACTCTGCCGTTCTCATGGCGAGAGCAAGAATGGTCCAGGTCGCATTTTTGTCTGACTGCTGCACGTGAGACGCGCCATCCACCACAAAAACATTTTTACAATCGTGTGACTGGCAGAATTTATTCAGCACGGATTTCCTGGGATCGTTACCCATCCGCGCTGTGCCTACTTCATGAATAATTCTTCCCGGAGCTTCAAGACCCCAGTCGTTACTGGCATTTCTTTCGCCTGAAGTAATGATCGCGCCCATGGAATGCATGATATTCTGGAAGGTTTCCTGCATATGCTTCGCCTGGTTGATCTCGTCATTGTTCCATTTGTAGTGGAATTTCAGAATCGGTATTCCAAAACGATCCACTACGTTGGGATCAATTTCGCAATAGTTGTCGATCCTTGCCATACCTACGCCGCGGCCGGCCATGCCTACCTGGGTGCCGTAGAAGCGGCGGTAGTCATTCTTTAAGGAAGCGCCAAAGCCGCCGGCATCTTTCATCTTTCCGTCAGCGCCTGGAACTATCCCGTTGAGCACAGGAACATCTCCGCCGAAGCCATAACCTGGCATACCCATTCCGCCGCCAAATTCAATATGATATCCTCTCGGGAAATCCAGTTTTTTATTATCGGTAACCCATGGTCCTAACAGGTGGATACTGCCCAGGCCGTCTTCATTATACCGCTTGCGATCCATTAACTGGGGCAGCATACCAGACAGTGAAGAACCCGTGGAATCCTGTAAATATTTTCCGACGAGGCCACTGCTGTTACCAAGTCCGCCGGGGTGTGACTTAGACTTTGAGTTCAGCATAATCCTTGCTGATTCACAGGAGCTGGCGCCAAGGATGACGGTTTTGCCGTTCACCTGGTATTCCTGCATATCCTCTTTGTTCACGTAGGAAACGCCCGTGGCCAGCCCATTCTCATTTGTGATCACTTCCCTGACCATCGCATTCGAAACCACTTCGAGGTTACCGGTCTTCATCGCCGGGATCACGAGGCAGGAAGAAGACGAAAAGTCTGCGTAGATTTTACAGCTCCTGTTACACTGTCCGCAAAAGAAGCATGCTCCGCGGTCTTTGTTATTAGGAAGGGCTTTTGTGAGCACGGAACCTCTTCCGGGAATAACTTTCACGCCCGCTTTTTCAGCGCCGTTTTTGATGAACATTTCATTGAGGCGAAGCTTTGGCGGCGGAAGAAAAATGCCGTCTGGTTCGTTCTCGATATTTTCCCTGGTACCGTAGATACCAATCAACATGTCAATCTTATCGTAGTAAGGTTTGATTTCATCATAAACGATCGGCCAGTTTTCGCTGTACCCGTCGTTGGGTTGAAAGTCTTGCGGACCGAACCGCAGGGAGATCCTTCCCCAGTGGTTTGTACGGCCACCCAGCATCCTTGATCGAAACCAGTCGAACCTGGTATTGTCCTTGGTTGTGTACGGTTCTCCTTCCAGTTCCCAACCGCCGTAAGCGGCGTCGAAATCGCCGAAGGCGCGCAACTTGGATGATGCCCCCCTCCGCGGAGATTGCCATGGAAATTTCAGTTGCTGGGAGTGCTTGACGGGATCGAAGAAAGGTCCCGCTTCCAGCAGTAAAACTTTTACGCCTGCATTGGCCAGCACGTAAGCAGCCATGCCGCCTCCAGCGCCGGAACCAACGATCACCGCGTCATAAGTCTTTGATGATTTTTTAATCTGTAAATCGCCCATAATAAATACCGGTTATTTTTTATAATTCAGCCGCCTTAAATGTAAAGATAAAGATGAAGTTATTGACATTTTCGTGACCAACAATGAAGAAAAGAAACGTATTGCAAAAATGTGCTAAATTATGTAGCAGGATTTTGAGATTTAACTTGTTTTTAGGCAACGTGGTCTGTTCCAATAACAAACGGCTAAACGGTGTCGGGTATTATCGGTGGGTCAAAACAACTACTTTTGCGGTTTGACCCGATTCTTCATTCAATCACACAACTCAGGGTTATAACCGGTACTGTTCGCACAATCTTACATGAAACGCTCAACTACGAAAAATGTTTGCGTTGAGCAATGCAAATAGTTATGAACCTGTGGCTTTGTAATGACAATATGTATGGAAAAAGAAACTGCAGCAGGCTCTCCGGGTTATCGTTTCAGGAAAGCCATGAAAGAGGAACAGCCGCTTCAGGTTGTCGGTACGATCAACGCCAATCATGCGTTGCTGGCAACCCAGGCCGGATTTAAAGCGATTTACCTCTCCGGGGGTGGCGTGGCTGCCGGCTCGCTGGGGATTCCCGACCTGGGCATTACCACCCTGGAAGATGTGCTGATCGACATCAACCGCATCACCAATGTCACAGATACCCCGTTGCTGGTGGATGTAGATACGGGCTTTGGTGCATCGGGCTTCAATATAGCGCGAACGGTAAAATCGTTAATAAAAGCGCAGGCGGCGGCCTTACACCTCGAAGACCAGGTAGGCGCCAAACGCTGCGGGCACCGGCCCGGAAAAGAAGTGGTCAGCCAGGAAGAAATGGTTGACCGGATAAAAGCGGCCGTAGATGCGCGTACAGATGACTATTTCGTGATAGGCGCCCGCACGGATGCTTTTGCCAACGAAGGATTGGAACGAACACTTGATCGTGCCGTTGCCTATAAAGAAGCCGGTGCTGATTTTATTTTCGCAGAGGCGGTACCCGATCTGACATTTTATCAAAGATTTGTGGATGCAGCAGGAATACCTGTACTGGCCAACATCACTGAATTCGGGATGATACCCATGTATACCCTGGATCAATTGCGCGATGCGGGCGTAGGGTTGGTCCTTTACCCGCTATCGGCCTTCAGGGCTGCCAACAAAGCGGCGGAAAATGTATATCAGCATATCCGCCTGGATGGCACACAACAGCATGTGTTAAGTACCATGCAGACCAGGGAAGAGCTATATAAAAGCATTGGCTATCATCACTACGAACAAAAATTAGATACACTTTTCAAAAAGAATAACAATGCCTGATAGTAAAGAATCAATACCATTTAAACCAAAAAAAAGCGTTGCGCTTTCCGGAGTCGTCGCTGGAAATACCGCGTTGTGTACGGTGGGGAAAAGCGGAAACGATTTGCATTACCGCG
This sequence comes from Chitinophagales bacterium, assembly GCA_038241595.1. Lineage (GTDB taxonomy): Bacteria > Bacteroidota > Bacteroidia > Chitinophagales > Chitinophagaceae > JADCRZ01. The sequence goes on from JBBSSY010000120.1 coordinate 4,641, forward strand.
GATACGATATCTATGACCTGGCAGAAAATGCAGCGTTTGAAGAAGTGGCCCACCTGCTGATCCATGAACGACTGCCAAATACCGCCCAGCTAAAAGCGTATCAGGCCAAACTACAGTCATTGAGGGGGCTGGGAGATATAGCAAAAAAAATGCTTCGGCTAATTCCCGCTTCCGCACATCCCATGGATGTATTGAGAACCTATACGTCGTCCATGGCTTTTTTCCTTCCTGAAAAAGAAGACCACAATACAGCCGGCGCCAGGTTTATCGCCGATAAGCTCCTGGCATCTTACCCGTCAGCCCTGTTGTACTGGTATCACTATGCGCACAACGGCCGGGAAATTGACGTGATGACAGATGATGATTCCATCGCTGGTCATTTTCTGCATTTATTGCACCAGGAAAAACCAGCTGCAGCGTGGGTGAAGGCGATGCAGGTTTCCCTGAACCTGTATGCAGAACATGAATTTAACGCCTCCACCTTCGCCAGCCGGGTGATCGCGGGCACGGGTTCCGATATGTATTCTGCTGTGGCAGGAGCTATCGGCGCGCTACGCGGCCCCAAGCATGGAGGAGCCAATGAGGTGGCTTTCGATATTCAAAGCCGGTACGCAAATGCGGATGAGGCAGAAGCAGACATCCGGCTAAGAATTGCCAGTAAAGAGATTATCATCGGCTTCGGACATCCCGTTTACACGGTTTCCGATCCGAGAAATGTAATTATTAAAGGCATCGCCAAAGAGCTGTCCCAAAATGCGGGGAGCACCCAATTATTTGATATCGCGGAACGGTTGGAAACGGTGATGTGGAACGAAAAAAAGATGTTTCCAAACCTCGATTGGTTCTCCGCGGTTTCTTATCATATGATGGGTATTCCGACCGATATGTTCACCCCTTTATTTGTCATCTCCAGGATAACCGGTTGGGCGGCTCATGTCATCGAACAACGGCAGGACGGAAAGATCATTCGACCCAGCGCAAACTATAATGGTCCGGATGATCAGCCCTACGAACCACTTGATCAAAGAAAATAATTCAAATCCACAAACAGGCAGTTTCAAAAGACACCCGATTATATGTCATCACCCATCTCGAACACCAGGCCGCAAGCAGATAAAGTTTTAACGGATATCGTTGACTATGTGCTGCATTATGACATTAAAAACGAGCTGGCCTGGAAGACGGCTCACTATTGCCTCCTGGATACGCTCGGTTGTGGGTTCGAGGCGCTCACCTACCCGGCATGTGTTAAACTATTGGGGCCCATCGTGCCAGGTACAGTCGTACCCAATGGCGCCAAGGTGCCCGGAACACCTTATCAACTCGACCCGGTGCAGGCAGCATTTAATATCGGTACCATCATTCGCTGGCTGGATTTTAACGACACCTGGCTGGCCGCAGAATGGGGGCACCCGTCAGATAACCTGGGCGGCATCCTGGCGGTAGCCGACTGGCTCTCCCGGACTGCGGTAGCAAAGGGGAAACCGGCATTGCTGATGAAAGACGTGCTGGACGCCATGATCCGGGCTCATGAAATCCAGGGTATCCTGGCGCTTGAAAATTCATTTAATAAAGTAGGCCTGGATCATGTCTTGCTGGTAAAAGTTGCGTCGGTGGCGGTGGTGGGCAAGTTGATCGGACTCTCGGTTGACGAAATGGTGAACGCCTTGTCACTGGCATTTGTCGATGGTCAATCGCTTCGAACCTATCGTCATGCGCCGAATACCGGTAGTCGCAAATCCTGGGCTGCGGGCGATGCAACATCCCGGGCCGTAAAACTGGCACTGATTGCGAAGACCGGTGAAATGGGTTATCCTTCTGTGCTTACAGCAAAAACCTGGGGTTTTTATGACGTTTCCTTCAAAGGAAATGCGTTTACCTTTCAGCGCGAATATGGCTCGTATGTAATGGAAAATGTATTGTTTAAAATTTCGTTTCCCGCCGAGTTTCACGCGCAGACCGCGGTAGAAGCTGCCATGTCACTGCATCTCCAGCTAAAACGGCTGGGCAAAACCATTGATGATATCCGGAGCATCTCCATTCGCACACACGAAGCCGTTATACGGATCATCGATAAGAAAGGGCCGCTAAACAATCCGGCAGATAGAGATCACTGCATCCAGTACATGATTGCCGTCCCGCTGGTTTACGGCAGGTTAACGGCTTCGGATTATGAAGACAATATTGCATCCGATGTAAGGATCGACATGCTGCGCGAAAAGATCGAATGTGTGGAAGATGTAATTTTTACCAAAGACTACCATGATCCTGAAAAACGATCGATTGCCAATGCATTGACGGTAACGTTCTTTGACGGCACAACGCTCGATGAAATAATTGTAGAGTACCCGATAGGACACAAACGCAGGCGGGAAGAAGGTATGCCGCTACTGTTGAAAAAGTTTGAAACGAATCTTGCCCGAAAATTTCCGGAAAAGCAACAACAAAATATTTTATCCGTTGCATTTGATTATGACCGGCTGGTAAATACGCCCGTCGACGAGTTCGTGGACCTGTTGGTCATTTGATTTTTAACCAGACGGGCAACTGCTAAATCCGGTCACCTCGCCGCGGTTTCCACCCCGAGCGAGCCGTAGTGGGGCATGATATTTTCAATGAGTAAATAATATTCTATTTTGAACTCATTCCTAATTTATACCTATGCAAAGCGGTGCAATTTGGATCATCGATGACGACCAGGACGATTTATTGATGATCAGGCAGATTTGGGAAGACCTGAACGTGTCTAATAAACTGGTTTGGCTGACCTCCGCCGAGAAGGCAATATCGCACCTGCGGGAAGTACCCGACGCCCCTTATATTATTATTTGCGAAGTAAACCTGCCTAAAATCGATGGTTTTCAGTGCCGGGAGATGATGTTGGCCGAGCCTGATAAAAATTTTCACACTGTACCCTTTATTTTTTTGTCATCGTACGCCACGGAGCAACAGATCAGGAAAGCTTATGATTTGTCGGTGCATGGATTTTTTATCAAAGAGTCTGCTTACGATGACATTAAAGATTCATTCGCCGGTATTTTGCATTACTGGCAGAAAAGCCGCATGCCTGCCAAAAGAGAACCTGCCAACAAAAAAGCAGGTTGAAGCACCTGTAACTGGATTCGGCATGCTCTTTTGCTGTAGTTGCCTGTAGTTCTACATCCAGGGTGAATCCCTTGCCTAACTAACTTTAAACTGTAAACATTAAACCTTAAACTTCAAGGAGTAAACCTTATCCGATAGGGTATTAAACATACGATCCAATAACATGTATGTAAGCCGATAGAAATGAATACATTACTTAAATGGATATCATAGAATTTCAACGGTTAGCAGATCCTGAAAAAGAAGAGTGCGTATGGCGGTACGGTAATTTTCTCGCCAATTACGACGAAGGTAACGCGATGTGCGATGTGTATGAGCTATTCGATTTCTATGTGGCGTTCTGCTA
>JBBSSY010000121.1:0-8087 GCA_038241595.1 Chitinophagales bacterium
GGTCTGAACGTTGATTACACCATCAGTAAATGGCTTAAATCATCCACCAGCGCGAAATACGCGCGACAGGACCAAAATACACCCTTCGGAACCGGTAGCCTGCAACAGCTAACAGAACTGATACCAACTGTCACCGGTAACAAAAAGACCAACCAGATCAAGGATGGCGCCGGCAATTACGGTTTCTACAACCCGATCAACATTTACACCAAGAGCTGGGGCAACCCGCTTTATAATATCGAGTCGCGTGATTTTAAAAACCTGAACAATTACCTGCTGGCTAACTCTTCGCTGGAAGCCACCATCATTCCGGGCCTGCGGATCAAGACAAATTTCGGGGTAAATATCAGCGATTATTCAGGATATTATTTCCAGCCGGAAGACCGCCGCTGGGATGAACAATACGGTTTGGGCGGCGCCAACCAGGACGCGCTGTATTCGCAGAGTGCCAATAACAGCTTTGAATGGCTTTGGGAAAACACCATCGCTTATACCAAAACATTCGGCCAGCACAACATCGATGTAGTAGGCGGGGTATCCGCTCAAAAAAATACCTACCGCTACCTAACGGCACAGGGCAACCGCCAGATCAACAATGCGCTGCGTGACATCGCGCAGGTACAAAACCTGACGGCCAGCGGTAGCCAGATTTCCAATACCCTGGCTTCCCAGTTCGGCCGCATCAATTACCGCTTTGCCGATAAATATTATGTAACCGGTACGGTTCGCCGTGATGGCGTTTCGAAGTTTGCACCCGGCAATGAATATGGCGTATTTCCATCTGCATCCGTTGCCTGGCGGGTGAAGGGTGAACGTTTCATGGATGATGTAGACTGGTTTTACGACTTGAAACTGCGGGCGAGTTATGGCGTAATGGGCAACCAGGCGCCGATCCGTCCATTCCAGTACCAGAACCTGTTCTCCACCGGCGGACCCGCGTCCAGTGCTACCAACTTCGGCTATACGTTCAACAATGTCTACCAGCCAGGCCTGGCGCCGGTACAACCGGCCAATCCTGACCTGAAATGGGAAACCGATTATACCACCAATTTTGGCATGGACGCTGCGTTCCTGAACGGTGCGCTGACCCTGAGCGTGGATTATTATAAAAGAAGATCTGAAGACTTCCTACTGAACATCCCGATCTCTTCCCAGGCGGGCATTGGCGTGGTGACGGATGGCACGCTCTACACCGCACAGAACGTGGGTGATATCGAAAATAAAGGCATCGAAATTGGTTTGAATTACAACGGGAAAAGTAGTAGAGATTTTAATTATGGAATAGGGCTGACTTTTACCACAGTCAATAACCGACTGCTTAGCATCAACAAAAGCCTGTCTTTTATTGATAACCTTGTACTTGTTTCTGGTTTAAATGCAAACGGGTGGAACCAGTTCAGCCGCACCAATGTCGGCGGGCCGATCGGCGGGTTCTTTGGCTACCAGTCGCTGGGTATCTTCCAGTCGAAGAAACAGATCGATGACCTCAACGCAGGTGCAAAAGCGAAAGACCCGCTAAATCCCTTCTATCAGAAAAGTACCACGGCACCGGGTGACCGTTATTTCGCGGATATCAACGGAGATGGCCGGGTAGACGTAAAAGACCGCACAAGCCTGGGCAGCCCGCTGCCTAAGTTCTATGGCGGCCTCAACCTCGACGGGTCGTACAAACGATTCGACGTCAACATTTACTTCTACGGCTCATACGGCAACAAGATCTTCAACTACCAGGCACGGCTACTCGAAAGTTTCCAGGCACCGGGGTTCGTGGGCGTGCAAAACGTAGGATACGATTATTTCAAGAATCACTGGACACCAACAAATCCGTCTAACCGCTATACCCGTTTTACGTACAACGATGATGTGATCGCCAGCAATGTGCCATCCAGTCAATACGTGGAAGATGGAAGTTATCTCCGGTTGAAAAATATACAGGTAGGTTATACCATCCCCGCACATCCAATGGGCGCCGTCAGCCTTCCAAAAATCAGGGTTTACGCCTCCACCCAGAACTTGTTTACCATCACCAAGTACTCAGGCCTCGACCCGGAGATTGGCGTAACAAGCGGCAGTGCCACTGCATCTGGCATCGACGTGGGCAGCTACCCGCTGTCGAGATATTACACGCTGGGTTTAAACGTAACATTCTAATCAGAACAGACTAAAGACAGAACCATGAACAAGCATATTTTAAAAATAGCCATCATATCACTCTTCATCATCCCGCTGGCGTGCAAGAAGAATTTTTTGCAGCAGGCGAATTACACGCAGCTTACGCGGGAGGCCTATTTTACAAAAGCCTCCGATGCGGTCGCGCTGGTGAATTCAGTGTACGATACCTACCAGAACGCCGACCTCCTAAAAAAGTCGATCTGGTATTACGCCAATTTCCAGACGCATGATTTCTTCAACTGGGGAAATGACCGGTTTTACAACTATTATGATATCCAGACCAACTTCGGACCGATGCGCACATTCTGGCAACGGTCTTATGTCGGCATCGCCCGTGCAAATACCGCCATTGAGGTGATTCCAGATATGAAAACAAAAGGAACCATCAGCGCAGCACTCGGCGACCGCCTGCTGGGGGAGGCTTATTTTTTAAGAGGCCTTACCTATTACTACCTCGGGGGCAGTTTTGGCGGTGTGCCTTTGGAAAAGAGTTCAATTACTTCCGGCCTCGCGCCGCGTGCCACGCAGGACTCCGTGTTTCAACTGGTGGTCTCAGACATGCAGCAAGCCGCTGCATTTTTACCGTGGAAAGAAGAATACCCGGCAGCTGAACTTGGCCGGGCGAGCAAAGGGGCCGCTTTGGCCTACCAGGGCGCCGCGCGAATGTGGCTGAAAGATTATACCGGTGCACTCGCTAATTTCAACCTGCTGGAAGGCAAATATGTGTTGCTTCCCAATTTTGCCAGTGTCAACGAATACAGCAACGAAAACAATGCGGAATCCATTTTCGAAATTCAATTCGCAGTGAACGGCACACAGAGCTGGGGTGCCGGCAACGAGGTGGCGTGGATCTCCGACTTCAGCTGGCCGGAAGAAGTTTCCAACTTTGGCTACGATTATGGCAACCCGGGTCTGTACCTGTCTTACCAGCCGGGCGACAAACGGAAATTGCTGACCATTGTCGGTCCTGGCGATTCCCTGGTGAGTCCAGATATTATCGGCAGGGGTGGCATAAAGTCGTACCCGCTGGTGAAATCAGGCTTCACCAGTACCAACCCCGCCATCAAAAATAAATACACAGGCACTGATGGCAAAATCATTAATTCAGTAGGAACCAAAGCAGATCCATGGTACGGCTCCGATGGGGATGGCTTGCGCACCGGCTTCTATTGCGCTAAAGCATGGCGTGATCCGACGCTGGACGCCAACTCCGGCAACGGCACCATTTTCGGTGCCCAGAACCAGATCCTGATGCGGTATGCAGAAGTATTACTCAGTAAGGCAGAATGCCAGGCACGTACCGGCGACAACACCGGTGCCGTGGCTACCATGAAAAGAGTCCGCGATCGCGCCTGGGGCGGAACGGCGCCAGCAGTGATGCAGGATGGAGCACGCTATGATGGCAGCGCCGCTGCACCGATCACCGACCCGTTGCAGATGGTTTACAGCGAATACCGCCATGAGCTCACCGGCGAATACTCGCTGTTTTATAACCTCCGCAGGGCAGGTGTTGCGAGCGCCTTTGTAAATGCAGCTTACGGTACAATGGCGAACAATACCACTATGATCGTGAATCCTGCCAAGAGTATGCGGGACGAGGACGCGGACAACGGAAATAAATTGCATGGTTTGTATAACACGTCGATGACCCCCGGTAAAGAACTGTACCCGATACCGGAACTCGAGCGCGGGCTGAACCCCAACCTCACCCAGAACCCCGGTTACAACTAATTGATCAATACACTACCTTAAAAAAGGCTTCTCCAAAAGAGGAGCCTTTTTTTTAGCTTTATACCTGGTCTTTTACGACAATAATCTTCAGCACGACACATGAAATTCGCGCATTTTTTTATTCTAACCTGCTCGCTCTATGCCCTGGTGGCCTGCAGAAGCCATCAAAAGCCAACCCTTTTTATGGCCATCGCATCCGGCAAGTCAGGCATTGATTTTAATAACCGCATCGTGGAATCCGATACATTGAATCCAATGGACATCGTAAACATCTACAACGGCGGTGGCGTAGGAATCGGTGATTTCAACAACGACGGGTTGCCCGATATCTATTTTACAGGCAACCAGGTTGCCTCCAGGCTTTACCTCAATAAAGGCGAACTGCAGTTTGAAGACATTACAAAGACAGCCGGCGTGGAAGGGCTGGGCAGGTGGGCCCGTGGTGTTGCGGTAGTAGACATCAACAACGACGGACTTCCGGATATATATGTATGTAACACGATCGACCGGGATCCGGCCAAACGACGAAATATCCTTTACGTAAACCAGGGGAAAGACAAAAACGGCGTACCCCACTTTGCAAATATGGCTGCGGCTTATGGGCTGGAACTCAATGCGCAGTCAACCATGGCGAACTTCTTCGATTACGACAACGACGGCGATGTAGACATGTACCTCACCATCAACAACGCGAACTCCGGCAAGAATCCGTCAACCTTTCGCCAGGACAAAAACCCGGAGGCGCAGGCGGGCGTAGGAAAATTATACCGCAATGACTGGGATTCACTGAAAAAACATCCCGTTTTTACAGACGTGTCGGTACAGGCAAATATAACGCACGGCGGGTACGGCCATGCAACCACAATTTGTGACATCAACCTGGATGGCTGGAAAGACATTTATGTGTCGAATGATTTTGTATCGAGCAATATCCTGTATATCAACAACCACGACGGCACGTTCACCGATCAGTCGAAAGATTATTTTAAACACACCTCGTACAATGCGATGGGGCAGGATGTGATCGACATCAATAACGATGGACTTGCAGACGTGTTTGAGCTGGACATGAGCCCGCGGGACAACTACCGCCGCAAGATGATGCTCAATGCCAACAGCTATGTAACCTTTCAGAATTTTGCGATATATGGATACCAGTTTCAGTACGTCCGCAACACCTTGCAACTGAATCGCGGACCACGCTTGCTGGAGCATGATTCGGTAGGTGCGCCTGTTTTCAGCGAGATCAGTTTTATGAGCGGTGTGGCACAAACCGACTGGAGCTGGACGCCGCTGATCACCGATTTCGACAATGATTCATTCCGCGACATCATCATCACGAACGGTTTCCCGAAAGATGTCACCGATCATGATTTTATCGCGTACCGCGAAAAGAGCACGGCGCGGATCGCCACCATGGAAATCCTGAAAAATATTCCCGAGATCAAACTGCCCAATTATGCGTTTCGTAACCGCGACGGCATTTTGTTCGATGACGTCACCGACAGCTGGGGCCTTTCAACACCAAGTTATGCAAACGGTGCCGCCTATGCAGACCTGGACAATGACGGCGACCTGGACATGGTCATCAACAACATCAACGACGAAGCCTCGCTGTACGAGAATACGGCGCGGAATGGCGACAAGCCGGCCGCCAACTTCCTGCAGGTTTCTTTTGAAGGAGATAAAAACAACCGCGGTGGCCTCGGCACCTGGGTATCGGTGTATTATAACGGCAGCAAAAAACAGGTGTATGAAAACTCGCCGTACCGCGGGTATATTTCCACCAACCAGAACGTCGCACATTTCGGCCTGGGAAACACGAAGATCATCGATTCGGTGGTCGTTCGCTGGACCAACGGCAATGTACAGGTGCTGAAAAATGTAAAGGCCAACCAGTTTATAAAAGCCCGCTTCACCGATGCGTCGCCGCGTACGACGGCAGCACCGGTACTGCTTACTGCAAATGCGTTGTTCCGCGAAGTGACCACCGCGATGGGGGTCACCTACCGGCACCGCGATGTGGACTTTATAGACTTTAATATCCAGACGACGCTGCCGCATAAATTGTCGGAATACTGCCCGGCACTCGCTTCAGGCGACATCGACGGCAACGGCCTGGATGATATTATCATCGGCGGCAATGAAAGCTATCGGGGGCAGGCTTTTCTACAGCAGCAGAACGGACAATTTTTGCAACGCGATTTGTTTCAAACGGATTCTGTCCAGACAAATTATAAAGATGGCGGCTTGTTGTTGTTTGATGCAAACGGCGATGGCAGCCTGGATGTCTACGCGGTCAGCGGTGGGTATAAATATGAACCTGGCAACGCGAATTACCATGATCGTTTATACCTCAACGACGGCAAGGGACATTTTAAGCTTGCTGCTGGTGCCCTGCCCGGAAATACAACCAGTAAACTTTGTGTTCGTGCGCTGGACTATAACAAGGATGGCAGGATGGACCTGTTCGTCTCCGGGCGGGTGAGCCCCTGGAACTATCCCAAACCCGTAGGTAGTTTAATCTACCGGAACGACAGCAAAAATGGCCAGGCTTTATTTACGGATGTAACGGCGGAAGTGGCGCCTGCCCTGAAAGATATCGGCCTGGTATGTGATGCGCTGGTAACAGATTTCGACAACGACCAGCAGTACGACCTGGTCCTAGCGGGCGAATGGATGCCGGTGCGGTTTTTAAAGAATGTGAACGGCCGCTTCCAGGATGTCACGGAAGGCTCCGGTGTGGGGAAGGAATTTGGCTGGTGGAATTCCATCCAGGGCGGTGATTTCAGGCACACGGGCAGAACGGATTATATTATTGGCAATGTGGGAATGAATACGTTGTACCAGGCCACCAAAGAATACCCGGTTTATATCACCGCAAAAGATTTCGACAACAATGGCGGGTATGAAGCGATCCCCTCCCTGTTCCTCGCTGACCAGGACGGCACGCGGAAGGAGTTCCCCGCCCATGGCCGCGATGATGTGATCGAGCGGCTGCCGACCTTTAAAAAGCGGTTCAATGATTACCACTCCTTCGCGATATCTACGATGGATAAAATATTTACGGCTGATGAGCTGAAAGGGGCATTGCGCTTAGAGGTGAACAACTCCCGGTCCTGTTTTTTGCGCAATGACGGCAATGGCAAGTTTACCATGATCCCTTTGCCGGAGATGGCCCAGGTTTCCGTGCTCAACGGCATGATAGCAGACGATTTTGATGGTGATGGCAACCTGGATGTGTTGATCAACGGCAATGATTATGGCACCGAGGTTTCGGTCGGCCGCTATGATGCGCTTAACGGGTTGCTGTTAAAGGGTGACGGTGCCGGCCATTTCCAGCCGCTGTCGATTTTGCAGAGCGGTATTTACATTCCCGGCAACGGCAAGGCGTTGGTGAAGCTGCGGAGTAAGTCCGGCAAATACCTGGTGGCCGCGAGCCAGAACCAGGACCTGCTAAAATTATTTGAACTTCGAAACGGCGTTCGCACGTTACCGTTACAATCCGGCGATCAGTCGGCCATCATTACTTTTGCAGACAACCGTATTGAAAAAAAGGAGTTTTATATGGGTAGTTCGTTTCTGTCGCAGTCGGCGCCTTTTGTAATGATACCCGGTGGCGCAAAAACGATGGTGGTAACGAATGCGAAAACGGTCAACAGGACGGTGACGTTTTGAGGCGCGCGTATGTATATGGTTTCCCTTCCTATCAGGAGGGGTCGGTTTGCGCAGCAAACCGGGGGTGGTTCGTGTAGTACAAATGTTGTCAAGCACTTAATTTATCACGCAATCCACAACAACTTGCCAATTTTTTGTAGAACCGTATTTATCTCTTCATGAATCATTCTATTCTCAAATCTTAATATTGTAAAACCTAATTAAGTGAGCCGTGCATCTCTGGCTTCATCATATGCCTCGCCTCCCGTGCTATAGTGATCTTTTCCATCAAGCTCAATAATTAATTTTTGCTGCAGGCAGTAAAAATCCACAATGTAGCTTTCAATACTGTGCTGCCGTCTGAATTTTTTACCATGATGTTTTCTCGCTTTCAAATACTGCCATAGAGTTGCCTCGGCAGATGTACTGTTGGTTCTTAATTCGGCTCGCCTTTCTTTCAGGTGTTTCCAGTTGTGAATATTTTCGTACATACCGTAAATGTATTAGTAAGCGGAGTAAAGTAAAAC
>JBBSSY010000122.1:0-8079 GCA_038241595.1 Chitinophagales bacterium
AACACGTTTACACCGGACATGGCATTGGCCGTTTTTATCGAATTGGCAAATATGAGCAATTTGTCTGTACCTTCTTTGGCGATCAGGCCGATGTCTGACAACGATAAAAACCGGCTGTCTTTTAACCAGTAATCTTTCGTAGAGCGGATGGAAATGTGATAGATGCCTTTGAACTCAGGCAGGCGATCCTGGATGTTGAAGGTAAACAATCGGCTGTTGCCATATTTGGGCAGAGAACGGGTCTCAATCTCTTTTTCATAGATCACATCGCCTACCGTGGCGTCGCCGTCTTCACTGTAATAATTACCAGTTTTGTCGTTGGATGTTTCTTTGGGATAATAACCATAGCGTTGCGCAGCGATGAGGTTGTTCTCGTAAACTTTAGAGATGATCACTTTTACCGTTGGCACATTGGTAATTTGAACTTCAATATTTTTATTTCCCTGGGCGGAGAGATACACGGATTTTTTATTGGTGAAACTGATGGCCGGTTCCAGTTCGCCAAAGGCTATATTGTTGTCGTAATCTTCCCTCAGCACGCCACCGATTTGTCCACGCAATCCTTTTGCAATAGTCAGTTCATAGCTTTTGTCCTTATCGAACTGGGAACTGCTGACCTGGAAACCATCTGCTGTTTTTTCGACGGTAAATTTTACGGCAGGCTTGATGGTGATGAGGGAGGCGAGTGCGGCATCCGCCGTCTGCTGGCTGGTCTGCACGGTAATGGTTCCATTGGTGCCATCATATTCGGCACTTACATCATTGATCACGAGTACGAAGGGAGAGGCGATCGTCGTCTTCTGCTCTGTTGCTTCTGCCGTACCACTGCCACCACCATCTGGCGTCAATCCTTTATCGAGCACAATTTTGATATCATAATACCGGTCGGCTGCTTTTACATTCAACAGCCGGAGTGAAATTTTATTATCGGCAGATAAAGTCTGGAGATTATATGCCGCGTCTTTACCGTCAACCTGTACTTTGACATGTGATTTGAGGACCGCAGGGTCAACGGCATAATTAAAATACAGGTCGAGTTGCGGCAGCGCGGTTTTTGACTGTTCGTCGGGCAGCACCCAACCTGCATTGGTGTTCTCTAGCCGGAGGAATGGTGTATGAAATGTAAGCTCATCACCGTTCTCGATTTTGCCGAAGGTAGAATACTGCAGGATCTCTTTTCGCAGGCTGCCTTTATAGGACGTGGCCGGGGCCAGCGGTTTAGACGGTGAAAAAACCAGTTCGTCGGGATGCTCCCAGCGAAAGCGCCCTTCAATCCTGGGTTCGAAACGGATGTAGTCGGTGGAATCCCAGCGATTCAGCAACGAATCGCTGACTAGTGCCTTGTTGAAACGAAAACTGAGATTTCCCAGCTGCGGCACTTCATCTGTCGCCGTCGTGCTTTCCAGCGAAACGGCCGTACGGTTGCAAGAGATTGCCGCAACCATAATAATAAATCCAACCAGGTAATTACAAAAAAATCGCATATGATTTGTTGCTGGGTTGAGAGTGGAATGAACGGAAGTAATGTATAGTAAAAAAATACCGGGAACAAATTAGTGATAATAATTTATCATGTATATGAAACAAATACATCGTCGACCGTAACCGCACGTGGCGCCAAAAATAAAATGGGCGACGGCGGGAATTATTATAATTTTATTTTTGATCATCGTTGTCTTGAAAGTGATTCGCAACCATATTATTCGTGCGCTGAAAAAAGGGTTGATCCCGCTAGCTGCGGTAATGGTGATATTTCTCCTGCTTCATCTTTTCTTTCCCCTTCCTGACAACATTGAATATTCGGTAATCGTTACAGACAATAAGAACGAGGTGGTGCATGCCTACCTCACCAGCGACCAGAAGTGGCGGATGAAAACGCAGCTGGAAGAAATCTCGCCGTTGCTGCGTAAAACGATCGTTCAGAAAGAAGACCGGTATTTTTATACGCACCCGGGTGTCAATTTCTTCGCCATTGGACGCGCCCTGGCAAAAAATATTTTTTATAGAAAGCGTACTTCGGGTGCCTCTACCATTACTATGCAGGTGGCGCGCGCACTGGAGCCAAAAAGCCGAACATGGTTGCACAAGGCAGTTGAAATGTTCAGGGCCTTCCAGCTGGAAATCAAGTATTCGAAAAACGAGATCCTGCAGTTGTACCTGAACCTGGTGCCATACGGCAGCAATATTGAAGGCGTTAAATCTGCATCCGTCCTGTATTTCCGCAAATCACCCGATCATCTCTCCCTTGCGGAGATCACCGCGTTGTCGATCATCCCCAACAGGCCCTCCTCCCTCGTGGTGGGCAAAAACAACGATCGCATTGTAACAGAGAGAAACCGCTGGCTCAGGCGATTTGCCAGGCAGCGGATCTTTACCGAAAAAGAAATAGAAGATGCGCTCTCGGAGCCACTGACCGTTACGCGTACGGCCGCGCCGGCTTTGTTGCCCCATCTCTCATACAAGTTAAAACAACGGGGTGGTGATATTATTCATACCAATATCAACCTCAATATGCAATTGAAAGTAGAGAAACTGGTGCAGGATTACATCCGTTCGCTATACATCAAAAACATACGCAACGCCGCCACCATTGTGATTGACAATGCCACGCACCGCGTTATCACCTATGTGGGTTCAGCGGATTTCCGCGACACGCTGGACGCCGGCCAGGTAAATGGCGCCGCCGCGATCCGCCAGCCTGGCAGCACGTTAAAACCATTACTCTACGGACTCTGCATCGACGAAGGATTACTGACACCTAAAACCGTGGTCACCGATGTGGCCATCAACTACAGCGGGTATGCGCCGGAAAATTACGACAAGACGTTCAACGGTTATGTGTCGATGGAATACGCGCTCGAGCATTCGCTAAACATCCCGGCGGTAAAAAGTCTTCGTGCTGCCGGCAAAAATAAACTGGTCGCGAAACTGGCTGATTGTCATTTCGAACAAATAAAAAAAGACCAGCGAAAGCTCGGCTTGTCGATGATATTGGGTGGATGTGGAGCCAGCCTGGAAGAACTCGCCGGCCTCTACAGCATGTTTGCCAATAATGGTGTTTATAGCCAGCTGGCATTTACGCAGGACGAGACCAAACCAGGCAAAAGAATGCTGAGTACGGGATCTTCATTCATGATCAGCGAGATCCTGTCGAAGGTGAACCGGCCCGATTTTCCGCTCAACTGGCAGAGTACCGAACGGATGCCGAAAATAGCGTGGAAGACAGGTACGTCGTATGGCCGGCGCGATGCCTGGAGTATCGGCTACAACAAAAAGTATACGGTCGGTATCTGGACCGGTAATTTCTCGGGTGTTGGCATCCCGGAATTAAGTGGCGCCAATGTGGCAACGCCACTATTGTTTAAAATTTTTAATAGCATTGATTACGACAGCGATGAATCCTGGTTTGAACAGCCGGCTGATTGCGATTCGCGGCTTGTGTGTTCGGAAACCGGGCTGGTGCCTGGCGAAGCCTGTAAAGACCTGGTGATGGATTATTTCTTGCCGTTGGTGTCCGCGACGCGGCGATGTGATCACCTGCAGGAAATAATGGTGTCTGCCGATGAGAAAATTTCCTATTGCCGGAGCTGTATGCCGGTGGCCGGTTACAAAAAGAAAACCTTCAAACTGATCTCGCCCGAGATGCAGGCCTATTTCGAAGACAACCGGATTGTTTATGATAAGATTCCCGCGCATAATGCTGCCTGTGAGAAGGTCTTCCGGGAAGGTTCGCCGGTAATCACCTTCCCGTCCGACAAATCAGAATATCTGATCAGCAAAATTTCTCGCGAGCCGTTGCAGCTAACCTGTAACGTGAGCAACGATGTAAGTAAAGTGTACTGGTACATTAACGATAAATTTTACAAGGCTGCATCCACCCGCACCAAGCAATTTTTTGTTCCCGATGAAGGACCAGTAAAAATTTCCTGTACCGATGATAAAGGAAGAAACCGGGATATCTGGATATCGGTGAAGTATGTGGATTTGTGAGGATAGCTATCAGCTATCAGCTGTGAGCTATCAGCTATCAGCTGGAAGGTACATTCCCTCGTGGGAAAATTTGAGCATTTTTATAACTTGCCTTCTTTTCAAGGAAAGGAAATAACTTTTATTTCTTTATGTAGATACTCGGCCAACGATCTAATGATTTCTCGGACTGATTGACTGCTCATAGCTGATAGCTCATAGCTGATAGCTGAAAGCCCAAATACTCCCTAATCCACCCGCTTCACACTCCCTGCGCCACTCACCTGCTGATCGATATTCTTCGCTTCGCCTTTATACGATATGCTGCCGGCACCACTCACCTGTGCCTTGAGTTTTACACTGGCGTACACCTGCGCATCGCCGGCACCTGAAATGTCAACCCTGGTGTTTTCTGACAGCAACTCGTAACAACGTGCCTTGCCTGCACCCGTCAGGTCGAGGTCAAAATCTTTCGTTTGGCCTTTCATATTTACGGAACCGCTGCCGGAGATGGTTGCGCTGATTTTTGGTGCGTCCACTTCCAGCGTCATATCGCCGGCACCACTTACCTTCAGTTCGAGGTCCTCGCCGTTGTCGATCTTGCCCTGGCCAATGATGTCGCAGGCGCCAGAAACATCGATACTGCGATAGTAAGGAGCCACCAGGTAAATCTTCATATCGTGTGAAGGCTGTATATTAAAGCCGTTTTTCGTTCTTATTTTTAACCGGTCGCCCTCCTGGATAAATTCAACATACTCCAACAGGTTTTCATCTCCTTCCAGTTTTACTGGCGCAAGCGCTCCCTGCGAAACATATACATCAATGGCGCCTTCCACTTCCACCCTGGAAAAAGAGGTTACGGTGCGATCCTGCGTTATGATGGTGCCATTGCCCTGGATCCGTTTGCCGCTGAACATCTGGCAGGCCCCCAGTAATAATGTTGCCAGTACCGCAAATAAAAAAATCTTTCTCATAGTTTGATTTTGAGTCACAAAAGTTATTAAAATAAACCAGACTCCAAAACATTCCGGGAACAGACAACCAGCGCCGGTTAAATGTTACGCCGGTCCGGCAGGATGAATATTTACCGGTTGATTGTCGCGCTTTTATTATTTTCGCAGATAACTGTAGAGATCTGTATGCAATTCAATTTCGCCTGGCAGGATGTAATTTTTTATGCGTTCTGCCTGGTCACCATTATCCAATTATTCTATTACCTGTTCTTTTTCAGGCGGCTTGCGTTTTATAAACCCATAACCAGACTGCAGTCGCAGCAACATCCAGTAACGGCCATTATTTGCGCCCGCGACGAGTCCGCCAATCTCGGGAAGAATCTTCCTGGCATATTACTCCAGACCTATTTGACTACACACGAAGTGATCGTGGTCAATCACAACAGCCAGGACGATACCCGGTACTTCCTGGAAGAACTCGGCAAAACATTCAAACACCTGCACATCGTAAACCTCACCCAGGAGGCGAAAGGCATCCCCGGAAAAAAATATCCGCTTTCGATCGGTATCAAGGAAGCCAAACACGAGATCATTTTACTCACCGACGCGGATTGCGTTCCGGCAACCGAATACTGGATGCAGAAAATGCAGGACGGATACGATGAACAGACCGATGTGGTGCTGGGTTACGGCGCGTATCATAAGAAACCGGGACTGCTCAATAAGATGATCCGGTTCGAAACATTTCATTCTGCCATTCAATACCTGTCTTATGCCCTTGCAGGCATACCTTACATGGGGGTGGGCAGAAACCTTTCTTATAAAAAAGGCACCTTCTTTAAGTACAAGGGTTTTTCTTCCATCAACCATGTCGCCAGTGGTGATGACGATCTGTTTATCAGTATGGTGACGAACCGGAAAAATACGAAGATTGTAATCGACCACGATGCCATTACCCTGTCTGAGCCGGAGGCTTCATTTGGCAACTGGGTCCGGCAAAAAACAAGGCACTACACCACGGGCCGGTTTTATAAACCGGTTCATAAGTTTTTGCTCGGCCTGTATTCCGCTTCACATTTTATGCTGTACCCGCTTTTCGTGGCCAGCATCATCTGGTACGACTGGCGGCTGGCCCTGCTCGTTTTTGCCACCCGGTTCATCACCCAGGGAATTGTTTATTACAAAAGCATGAAGCAATTAAACGAAACGGACCTCTTCGGCTGGTGGTGGCTGTTTGATTTCTGGATGTTTTTTTATTACCTCATCTTTGCCAATTCGTTATGGAAAAAACCCCGCAAGACCTGGAACTGATCTGTAAGTACTTCACTGAATTTACAGCACAACAACTGCAACAACTGGCCGCGTTGAAAGAGGTGTATACGGACTGGAACAGCAAGATCAACGTCATCTCCCGCAAAGACATTGACGGCTTGTATGAGAAGCATGTGCTGCATTCGCTGAGCATCGCAGCGGTTACGGCTTTCGCACCCGGCACGTCCATCATCGATATCGGTACCGGCGGCTGTTTCCCCGGCATCCCGCTGTCGATCTTTTTCCCTGAAGTAAAATTTCTGCTGGCAGACAGCATTGCCAAGAAATTAAAAGTGGTGAGCGAGGTGGTGTCTGCCATCGGGCTGACCAATGTCACGGTGCGGCACACCCGCGTGGAAGAGATCAAAAATGAAAAATTTGATTTTGCTGTTTCACGGGCGGTGGCACCGTTGAAAGATCTTTGGTACTGGTGCCGCCCGCTGCTTCGGAAAAAGGCCGCTGCAAAGACACCTGTTGACCCCGCCACAACCAATCTTCCGCCAGGGCTCATTTGCCTCAAAGGAGGCGATCTTTCCGCTGAAATCGCGGAAAGCGGCATGCGCGTTACTACCCAGCATATCTTCGATATCTTCCGGGAGCCTTATTTCGAAGGGAAGCAGGTTTTATACGTAAAATATTAATTACTGCGTCACGGAGACTTCTGGCGCCGCTATTACCACTTTGTGGTATTTGTCAACCCCTATAATAGCACCATCTTTGTTAAAATCTAGATTTTATGGAGATTACTGTGTGCATCGTAGATGATACCGATGATATTCGAACTACGCTGGAAGAGATTGTGTCCATGACGGAAGGGTACAAAT
The DNA here is from genome assembly GCA_038241595.1 of Chitinophagales bacterium. GTDB lineage: Bacteria > Bacteroidota > Bacteroidia > Chitinophagales > Chitinophagaceae > JADCRZ01. Next base: position 7,055 of record JBBSSY010000122.1, read on the forward strand.
TGCTCGGCGGTTTTGCAAGTGGGGAGGAAGCCATGCAAAAGATCCCCGTGCTGTTGCCACAGGTTGTTTTGATGGACATTAACCTGGGTGGTATGAGCGGCATCGAATGTGTACGCCGGCTAAAACCACAACTTCCCGAAATTCTTTATATGATGTGTACCGTATATGAAGAAGATGAAAAGATTTTTGAAGCACTGAGTGCCGGCGCCAGCGGGTACATTCTGAAAAAAACATCTCCCAATAAATTACTGGAGACAATCCGTGAATTGAGCGAAGGCGGTGCGCCGATGAGCAGCCAGATCGCGCGGAAAGTAGTTGCTGCGTTTCGCAGCAAACCGGCTGTGGAAGAAAACAACCGGGAAGCAACCGCCATCGGCAGCCTGTCAAATCGGGAAAAAGAGATTCTCGAATGGCTCGCGAAGGGAATGTTATACAAAGAAATTGCAGCGCAACTTTTTATCAGCCCCGAAACCGTCCGCAAACATGTGTATCACATTTACGAAAAATTGCACGTGAGTAACCGCATCGAAGCCGTTAACAAATATTTTGGCAGGTAAAATGTTAAAACAAAAAACTACCACTTCGTGGTATTGCGCATCATTTCACAGTTGATTATCTTTGAAACCGGATGGATGCAAGATGTCAAATATCTTTAATCATTGAACCTTTTCCTGGCTTATCCTGATATCCCTTGCCGAAAGTCATTAGGGATTCTCAAAACCCAGAGCAAAAAAAACCGCACCTCATCCAGGCGGTTTTTTTGTTGGTCATATCGTCAGGTAAATGCAGTCTAATATTTTCTTCTGATTCTTTTCTTCTGATTATTTCTTCAAATTCTTTCTTCTGATTTCTGACTGCTGACTGCTGACTGCTGACTGATGATAGCTCACAGCTGATAGCCGAGCGCCGAAGGCGATCACCACTTCAGCTCCAGCCGGTTGTCCGTGCGGTTTATATCTGCCATTCGCTGGCTCGGATCGATCTCGATCACCTTCAGATCAATCATGCGCCGGTTCGTTTCGACC
>JBBSSY010000123.1:0-8024 GCA_038241595.1 Chitinophagales bacterium
AGTTATATGTACCTTCCGGTAGTATTGCTTGCTTTGCTTGCAGACAAATTATAAAGACCCGGTAAAGGTTGATAGATAATCATCGTTTTAAAAAGTAATGTGTTATGGATCTTGCTATGAATACAGCTTCGCAACGAAATAAAATTCACCCGCATAAATTTATGCTATGGGTTGGCCTGGGAAGCATTATTATGATGTTTGCAGGCTTGACGAGTGCCTATATTGTCAAGAGCAACCAACCTAAATGGATCACGTTCGATATGCCGGTGCTTTTCTGGTATTCAACGGCGGTCATCCTGGTAAGTAGCCTGACTATGCAGATGGCGCTGAAAGAATTTAAAGGACGTAATATGCGGAAATACCGCAACCTCGTGGCGGTAACACTGGCAATGGGTACGCTATTTATTGTGCTTCAATTTCTTGGTTTTTCTCATGTATGGAAGTCCGGTATTACGTTGCAGGGGGCCGGTGCTGCACCGTTTATGTACGTCATTTTTGGCTTGCACGCATTGCATATTCTTGGTGGCATTATCGCCCTGCTCGTTATATTTCTGCAGGCATTTAATTCCAGGAAACGCAGTTATAACCAGGTGCCGATAGAAGTGGTTACCACCTACTGGCATTTTGTGGACATCCTTTGGATCTACCTGTTTTTATTTTTTTTATGGATTCAATAAAGCCAGGTTTTCGGGAAAAAAATGCGCTGATTTAACCTTAGTAAATTAAATTTGCTAACTACCTAAACATACAACATGTCAACAGCAGTACAAGTAGAACAGAAGTGGTGGAGCGGAGGGAGAAGCCCATTCAACATCGAGTACGGGAAATTAATGATGTGGTACTTTCTAATGAGTGATGCTTTTACTTTCGGTGCGTTCCTCATTTCCTATGGCACCATTCGGTTTTCAAGCAACGGCTGGCCCGATGCGAACACGGTGTTCTCGTCTTTTCCTTTTATGGGTCACGCTCACTTGCCGCTCGTATTTGTAAGTTTGATGACGTTTATTCTCATTATGAGTTCCGTGACGATGGTTCTGGCAGTTGCCGCAGGCCACAATAATGACCGGGTGGGTGTAATGAAATGGATGGTTTGGACAATTATTGGCGGTATCGCCTTCTTGTCTTGCCAGGCTTGGGAATGGACGCATCTTTATCACCAGAACGCATGGTGGGGAAGCAATCCATTTACAAATTTCGACGGAACCAAGTCTACAACAAATTTCACCAATTTCTTTTTTACCATCACCGGCTTTCATGGTTTCCATGTGTTTTCGGGGATAATCATAAATATTATCATGCTGATTATGACCTACCAGGGTGTATTCGACCGCAGGGGCCATTATAACATGATCGAAAAAGCCGGATTATACTGGCATTTCGTTGACCTGGTTTGGGTATTTGTTTTTACTTGTTTTTACCTGTTTTAAGAAAATAATCAATTTATAGCTATGGACCACGCACAAACTAGCGCAGCGGTACACCAGGGACATGCCGAGGCAGACTTTTCTACCAAGACCATTTGGAGGACTTTCTGGATTTTGCTGATCATAACCTGTGTGGAACTTACCATTGGGATGTTCATTGCACCGCATTTTCACAGCCTGAAGATTATGTTTAACATCCTGTATATCTTCCTTACACTCATAAAGGCGTTCTATATTGTTGCTGAGTTTATGCATCTCCGTCACGAGTTGAAAAACTTGTTGATGACAATCATTGTTCCACTGTTTTTGTTTGTTTGGTTTGTGGCTGCTTTCCTTTGGGACGGGAATTCTTACCGCAACCTGCGAAACGAGTATGATCCGTATAAAAAAGAACAGAGCCAGATAAAAGTTGAGCAACACCAGGAAGGGCGTGGAACCGATGCCAAGAAACCAAACGACGTTGAATAAGGCTCAATTGCGATCTTATTTTATTTAAATAAGTTTATGTGAACCATCGCCACCTGGCGATGGTTTTTTAATGTGAACGTAATGAAACAAGAGGTTATGTATGAATAAAAAAGCATTGTTGGCAGTGGCGCTTGGGGTGCTGCTGCCTTTGGTAAGTTACTTGATTGTCAAGCATTACAGCGAAGGGGCCGTTATAATGCCACGCAGGTATTATGCCGATTCGGTTATTAATAAGGTGGTGGACGGAAAAGAAACCACCGATACCATGTGGCATTCTGTAGAGGATATCACCCTGACCAACCAGCTTGGGAACCAGGTATCTCTGAGTGACCTGAACGGAAAAGTGATTATTGCAGACTTTTTCTTTACGCACTGCCCAACTATCTGCCCAAAGATGACAAAGAATATGAAAAAACTGCAGGATGCGCTGAAGATTAAAGACGAACTGAAAGGGATCGATTCGTCCTTTGCGCAATTTATCTCGTTCAGTATAGATCCTGAGCGGGATTCGGTGGAGGTGTTAAAACGATACGCCGACAAGAATGGAGTCAATCCAGATATATGGTGGATGCTCACCGGCCCAAAAAAAAAGATCTATGATTTTGCGATCAATGAAATCAAACTGCCCGTAGAAGAAGGCGGTGTAGTGGATTCCAATTTCATACACAGTTCCCGCTTTGTGCTGTTGGACAAAGACCGCGTCGTCAGGGGTTATTACGACGGCCTCGACAGCATAGCCCTTAATAAACTTGCCGAGGACATTATTTTTATCACGCTTGAAAAGGACCGAAAAAAGCCAAGAAATCTCTTTAAAAAATAATTATCATGAAATCCGTTGCAACAAATCCTTCGGCAGTGGGAGCGAATATCATAACAAGCAGGCACCCTGAACTTCCGCCGGCCATTATTAAAAATGATATTCGGGCAAATTGGCTCATTGGCATTTTTTCCGTGGTTATTTTCGGCGCCATCGTCGCATTAGGACGAGTTACCATAAACGTTGACCTGGGTTTCGATACCCACTTATTTGCAAAGGCCAATGCTATTATCAATTCCATGGTGACGGTGTTGCTGATAGCGGGTTTAATGGCCGTGAAGTCTGGCAACGTGCTGCTTCATAAACGCCTGATGTTTAGCGCACTTTTTCTTTCAATAATTTTCCTGGTCTCCTACATATGCCACCACTTGTTTACCGGCGACACGAGTTTTGGCGGCACCGGGGCGATACGTTATGCCTATTTTATCATCCTTATCACCCATATTTTCCTCGCTGCCATCATACTTCCTTTTATTTTATTTACTGCTTATCGCGCGCTCATCTCCGAATGGCCGAGGCATGTGAAGCTTGCGCGTATCACCTGGCCGATCTGGCTGTATGTTTCGGTGACTGGTGTGATCGTATACCTGATGATTAGTCCGTATTATACAGTGGTTATCGGTCATCGTTAAACAGAGCATCTATTTGCATCAGTTCGTCTGAGCTAGTATCGCTTCCGTTTGAGCTGGCAGAATGTGTAAATATCTTTAATCTCATCGTTAAAAAAACGACCAAGGGATCCTGCTTTCATTAATTTTTTATACGTAGAGATCGGTACCTTGTCATATTCATATACCTCGCCGCTGGTAAATTCCAATTGTAAGATCTTATCTTTTTCATTGTAACCGACAGATCGCAGGGTAGTCGAAGTAACCGGTGTACGGCGCATAGTATCGATGTTTGGGATAACAAAAGGCAATCGGCTGAAAATTTTTCATACCTTGGAACCTCCAAAAATATCATATAATTTTCGTCATATGAAAACAAGAAGATCATTTTTCAAAGCAACCTCCCTTGCCCTGGCCGCTCCGGCGGTACTGCCTTTCTCCGGCCTGGCAGCGCATGGTGCGGAAGCAACAAAAGCTGCAGTTACCAAATTCCAGGTCGGTATGGCCGGCTACTCCTTCAAGGAATTCACCGTAGAGCAGACGATCACGATGATGAACCGCATCGGTGTCAATATGCTTTCCCTAAAAGAAATGCACCTGCCCTTCGACTGCACACCCGAAAAGGCGACTGAAGTGGTGCAAAATTTCAAAGCGGGTGGCATAACCGTTTACACCGTGGGGGTCATTTATATGAAAGATAAGGCGGAAGTAGACCGGGCATTTGACTACGCGAAAAAGGTAGGCGTGGCGCTGATCATTGGAGTGCCTGAATACGATCTGCTCACCTACACCGAGGAAAAAGTAAAATCCACCGGTATCCGTATTGCCATTCATAACCACGGTCCGGAAGACAAGCGTTACCCCGGACCTAAAGATGTTTATGATCGAATCAAGAATTTGGACGCCCGCATGGGGCTTTGCCTCGATATCGGCCACGCCGCCCGGGCCGGCGCTGACGTTGCAAAGGCAGTCGTCGACTACCAGAAACGCCTGTTCGACCTGCACATAAAAGATGTTTCAAAGGCAGCACAGGATGGCAAAGCCATCGAGATCGGCCGGGGCGCAATCGACTTTCCGGCACTTGTTAAAGCCCTGCAGAAAGTTGGTTATGACGGCAAGTGTAGCATTGAATTCGAAAAAGACATGAAAGATCCGTTACCCGGTATGGCGGAATCTGTCGGCTTCTTTAAAGGGGTTGTAAAATCAGTATAAGTGCTTTTCAGGCTGGCGGTATCCCGCTGCCAGCTAATTTTTCCAGTTGGAGCCGTAATTGACATCATAGATACATACCGTTTTCACCTTCATTGGGGTAAAATATTTCTGGATGATCGAGCAGATCTTGTCGCGACTCTGCGCCAGGTAACGTTCATTTTTTTCAAGCTGGCTGCGGCTGTCGGTATACATTTTCTTTTGAAAGGCATTGTACGTATCGTCGTTGGAGAATTGAAACCAGCCCTTCTGGTTGCTTGCCTGTAGCCGGTTCAGGTGCAACTCATAACTCAATAATTTAGGCGGCGGCAGATATACTTTCAGTAGGGAATCAGTACGTTCGATCCGCAGGCTGCGGTCGCCCAGGTCAACACCATACTTCGCGGTGTACGGCGCAGATAATCGCACTGTTTTCTCCGCAAACAGTCGCTTAAACTGGTCGGTCAGAGTGCCGTCGTTGGTCACATTCGTGCTGTTCAGACTGGTGGTGCCAGTTACCTCGATGCTCGCCAGTTCAGCGATATCACGCACAAATGAATAATTTACAGTCAGTTCGGTTTTATCTTTTTTACTGGTAAAGAATTTCCCCAGGAAGAAACCAACGATGATGGCGGCAGCCAGTAATATAAATGCGGAAATGGTTCTCATGAATTAAGTTGTTTATTGGTCATACTCCCCGAAACATTACAATTCTGCGGCCGGGTCCCAGAACCGCGTAGTAAAGTCTACGACCGTATCTTCTTTCACTGTAACACCTTCTTTTTCCAGCAGTTCCTGCATTTTTGTCGGCGTTTCAAAATGGGCTTTACCACTCAGCATGCCGTTACGGTTTACAACCCGGTGTGCGGGTACTTGTAGCGATGCAGCATGGGCGCCGTTCATGGCCCAGCCTACCATGCGGGCGGATAGTTTTGTACCGAGGGCAGCTGCAATGGCGCCAAAGGTAGTAACCCTGCCACAAGGTATCTGCCGGGCGACTTCGTACACCTGTTCATAAAAAGAACTTTCACGTTTTCCGGAAGGTTTTATTTCAAGCAGTTTCAGAATAGATGACTTTTTACTGGCGGACGTTCTCATGCTGATAGATTTATTGCAGCGATGCTGGTGAGGCACCGTCATAGCCGGAAGCAGTCGCCTCTTTTCTTTTTAAAAGCAACATCGACTTTTTCGGTTCCGGTACTTCCTGGTAATCATAAGGACAATGCAAACAGCCGTTTCCACAACAGAATCCTTTACCCAGGTGATAACTGCTGGTCAACACTACAAAACCATCTTCGTTGAGGTAAAAGTCTTTTCCTTCAACCAACTGTTTCTTCATACCCTTTGATTCTTTCATGCAAAAGTTCGTCTATTTCTGGCAAAAGCGATGCGGGGAGCGAAAATCGCAGGTAGTGCACCTTGTTGCTTTTGGCGATGTCGAGGCTTTCGTAATGCGTTTTAATCTGCAATTCCGGTTTTACCGGCTGGTTACTGGTTATATCTTCCAGGTCTTCATGCAATACTAGCCCGTACATATCAATAATTATTTTCGTAAAGTCATACAGTTTGGGTGAGTCGGTTTTTAAGTGAATCAGGCCACCCGGTTTAAGAATCGCCTGGTAAAGGCGAAGGAACCGGGGATGTGTCAATCGTTTTTTTGCCTTGGAAGTTCGCAATTGTGGATCGGGAAAAGTGATCCAGATCTCTTCCACCTCGCCGGCCTGAAAATACTGGTCAATCTTATCGATCTGGGTGCGCATAAAAGCCGCATTCCCGATTTGCTGTTGCAGGCATTTTTTTGCGCCAATGTAAAGCCGGTTGCCTTTAAGGTCTACCCCGATAAAATTCCGGTGTGTATATAATTGAGCGAGCTCCACTGCGTATTCACCCTTGCCGCAGGCGAGTTCAAGCGTTACGGGGTTTGGATTATGAAAAAAATCTTTCCAGTTACCGGCCATGTTTTCGGGGTACTGCAGGACGTTGGGAAAGGTTTTGATTGCCTCAAAACGAATCAGTTTTTTTTGTGCCATGAGCGGCAAAATTAAATGTTGTCCGGCTTCCGGCAATGAATTGTTCCACAGATCTACCGGTTTTAGATTAAATTCATACCAGCTCCCAAGACGGGTTTGATTTTTGATGGCTAAGATACATTCCCTTACATCACCAATAAAATAGATATATGGCAGATCAGCAATTTATGTTTAAAGCTTGGGTTGAAAGTTATTCTGAAAAAGGCGGTAAACTACATGTACACGGAGAAGTGATGGTCGTCGATCCCTCATTGATGTACGAGTTAGGAAAGAAAGACCAGGAGACCTATTTTCCCGATGAACTGTACCTGGAAATCAAACCGGAGCCCGTGCCCGGCAAGGAGAAAGTGGAGATTAAATACCATGAGGAACTGGCGGACGGCAAGCAATATAAGAAGATAACCATTTTTGCCAGAAATGAGCAGGTGTACGAGATCAGCGAAGTCGAGACCCGGTAAGGGCAGGAAGGCCTGCGGATAAAGTGTAAAAAATACAGATATTTTTAATTGTTGATGGAGGAGTGAATAGGCAATTCAACTCTTTTTCCATAACTTCAATTTAACATTATTTTTCAAATTAAAAGTTGACGTTATGGTAAAAACTGAAATTAAAGTAAGACCTGAGTTGACAGAGGACGTTACGTCTTTTGTTCCTTACCTGGAAAATTTTGTTACAAAGATCAACTATAATTATGGCCGGAATCTCATATTACACTCCTGGCATGTAGATCTCAAAGAAGATGATGAAGAAATGAACCTGAGAACCGTTGAGTTGTCGCTTAAGTAATGAGCCATGAAAGTAAGGTTTATTGCCGAGAAGGGAAACAGGGGCTACGATGACACGGAAGTGCAATTATCAGGTATAAGGAATCTCCCTAAATTTATCCTGATCACCGCCGAAGACTTTCAAACACCTGTTGGAACTGGCAAGGCGTATATCTCCGATGATGTGTTATTTATTGAAGCTGATTTGCGCGAGCAGGAATTTCAATTTTACCCCACTATCGGCTTTGAAAGTATTTCAGAAGAAGCGTTGAATGGCATCATGTTTATTCGCGAAGCTGAATTACACACCGTGTCATTGCAGCCCACGCCAAATAACGATCCGGAAATTAAGACCATCCGCGAACAAATAGAAGAAGGTTCCGCAATAATTATTGAATAAAATGTTGCCAGTAACCACGGACCGCGTCAGGCGGTTTTTTTTTGCATCTTCGATTGGTGATTTTGCTTCGCCTCATCTACTGAATGGCTCTTGAATATATTTTTTTCCTTCTCTGCCAATTCGGAGATATTGCAGTAAAACTCCTTCAGTAACAAAAGTTCTTCGGGAGACAGGTCCTCAATATTTACCAGTCTGTTGCTGGCATAATTGTTTGCCGCAATCAATTCGTTCAATTTCAGGTGTAATGCCAGCGTGTCTTTATTCTGGGACTGCTGGATGATAAATACCATGAGGAAGGTGATGATGGTGGTGCCGGTATTGATCA
>JBBSSY010000124.1:0-8012 GCA_038241595.1 Chitinophagales bacterium
ATTGACATTGGCGTATCCTACGGCGAGTATCTTGATAAGGTAAAAGAAGTTCCGCTTGCGGCGGTCGACCAAATTTCCGGACACTCGAATGAATATCAAACGACCATGTATTTTACCGAATTTGGTGACAGTTCTATAAATTTCACCATAAGGCTCTGGATCCAGTCCCCTGAGCAATCATCGTACTGGAGAGTTACCAGCGATGCCATTATCATGATAAAAAAGGCATATGACAAAAACGATATTATGATTCCATTCCCTATCAGAACACTGGATTTTGGCATTAAGGGGGGAACCGCACTGGAGAATATGGCCATAAATGTTTCCGGGAAATAGTTTTCGCAGAAATTTAAGCCACCTGTATTGGACATTTTCAGACAGGATTTGAGGCAGGTGTATTTTCTATGAAAACAGCCCGCAAGGCGGCTTTCCTTATTTTTATGGCCTATCGTATTGCTTTATCGTTACCTTTTTTAAACCCCATCAGAAGTCATTATGGAAGAAAGAAAGATTTTGGTTGTCGAGGATGAAAAAAAAATTGCCGATACCCTCAAACAAGGTTTAGAGGAAAACGACTTCTATGTTGAAGTTGCCTATGATGGACTGATCGGATACAAAAGAACGCAGTCCTTTGCATTTAATCTTGTCGTTCTGGATTTAAATCTGCCCGGTTTAAACGGCTTTGAATTCTGCAAGTCTTTAAGAGCCGATAATGCAAGTATCCCGATAATTATGCTTACTGCCTTAAGCAATTTGAATGATAAAATCGAGGGGTATGAGGCCGGGGCAGATGATTATATTGTCAAGCCATTTGAGTTTAAGGAACTTCTCATGAAGATCAGGGTACTGCTGAAACGAACCATGAATCAGAATATCCCCGTTGGTAACCTGTTGAAAGCGGCCGATCTTGAAATGAATCTGGACAGCAAGGAAGTGAAACGCGGTGAAACGGCCATCAGCCTGACGGCGAAGGAATTTCAGCTGCTCGAATACCTGCTGCGCAATAAAAACAGGCTGGTATCACGGGCCTCCATCGCCGTCAATGTGTGGGACATTGATTTCGATACCAACACAAACGTTATTGACGTGTATATCAACTATGTTCGCAATAAGGTAGATAAGCCATTCGAACAAAAACTCATTCAAACACAAGTCGGGATGGGCTACATCTTAAAGGCGAATTAACCGGGCGGTTTCTTTGTGCTATTGACAAACAGCAGGCGATTCAACAAGCATGCGCGGCCTGTGGGCCTGTCTTTTTAAAATAGTTTCTCCAATAAAATATGTACAAGACTGCCACTAAAAAAACCGAGCAGCGCAACCCATGAGATGTTACGCAAATACCAGAAGAAATCAACTTTTGCCATACCCATTACAGCTACACCCGCCGCAGAACCGATAATTAAAATACTACCTCCCGTTCCCGTAGTATATGCCAGGAATTCCCAGAGCGAGTGATCCTGAGGATATTCACTCAGGGGATACATCGCCTGGCTGGCGGCCATTAAGGGAACGTTATCCACAATGGATGATAAAAGTCCGAGGGCCATGGCGATTGCATGCTCGTTGTGTATATAGTGGTCAATCGAAGTGGCAAGCGTTGAAAGTATTTCTGCGCGTTCAAGCGCAGCGATACTCAACAGGATACCTAAGAAAAAGAGTATACTCGGTGTGTCAATTTTTCTTAAAGCGTATGCCGGTGATAGATAAAAGCGTTCATTTTCCTCCCTGTGCCCATCTAACTTTTCTGTGATAATCCACATAACACCAAGCCCGATAAGAACACCCATATAAGGAGGCAAATGGGTCAATGTTTTGAAGACCGGAACCATTAATAACACCAGGATGCCGCTGGTTAATATAATCGCTTTGTGGTTATGGGACAAGGTGGTTTCCTTAACAGCTGCTTCTGCTTTCACTGTTTCCAGGGTTCCCTTTAACCTGGCAGAAATGAGGACCAGGGGAACAATGAGACTGACGATACTTGGCACAAACAGCACCTTGATTATATTGGCTGCAGTAATCTGGCCGCCCATCCATAACATCGTTGTGGTTACATCACCTATGGGAGACCATGCTCCGCCCGCATTTGCGGCGATTACGATCATACCCACAAAATACAATCGTTCCTTTTCATCCGTAATAATCTTCTGAAGAAGCGAGACCATTACAATTGCCGTCGTTAAGTTGTCAAGCACCGGCGAAAGGAAAAAAGTAATGCCGGAAATGATCCATAAAAGCTTGCGCTTGTTTCTTTGCGTTATTCGTTGTGTAATAATATCAAACCCGTTATGCGTATCAATAATTTCCACGATCGTCATCGCACCCATAAGAAAGAAAAGTATTCCCGAAAATTCACCGAGGTTTTCCACGAGTTGGGTGCCAACTTCCTCCTTATTGTCTGAAAACAGTATGTAAACGGTCCAGCATAAAACACCGGCCAATAATGCCGGGGCCGTTTTATTGATTTTTAAAACATGTTCGAAAGCAATTGCCGCGTACCCGGCGAGAAATATAATAATCAGTAGCACTGTCATAGACACATACAGTTTTTGCAATGGTAGATAAAATAAGTTAATAATCCACTCACTACGACAAATCACCAGTAGTGGCTTTGCCGTGTAGTTAGACAGCTAAAATATAGTTACATTCGTGTAAATAGTCACCTGTCAATTTGATTTCTAATAAATTTCTAATGTAATTTTGATCAAATTGTACTGCGCTGAAGTTACCTTGTACTCAATGGACAAGATCAATTAAATAATAAAACGTCAATTTTTTGGCTCAACCAACAAACACATTTATGAAAAGAATCTCCTTGTTGCTTATCACTTTGATCCTGACAGGCTCATTCGTTTTTGCCCAGGTAGACCAGGGAACAAAGTTTTTATATTATCAAAGGTATCAAAGTGCGGAAGATGCATTCCGAAAAGCGCTGGCATCAGATCCCAATAATGACGCTGCGAATTATTGGCTTGGCCAGGTAATGATCAGTACAAAAGATTCTGCAGCCGCCAAAACACTTTACGAGCAATACCTTGCCAAAAATGCCAATTCGCCATTTACACTGATCGGCATGGGCGAGATTGAACTCATGGAAAACAAAACCAATGAAGCTCGTCAGCGTTTTGAAACGGCCATTTCCCTGACCAGAGGGAGAAATGTAGACGTTTTTAACGCCATCGCGCGAGCCAATATAAATGCGACATATGGCGATGCAAAATATGCCATAGAAACAATAAACGCCATTCCTAAACGCAGGAGAAGAGATCAGAAAAATGCGGAATCATATCTTTTATTAGGCAGGGCAAATCGCAAGCTAATCAACGGTGGTGATGCGGTACTGGCGTTTCGGCAGGCCCTCTCACTGGATCCAAAACTGGCAGCGGCCAAATATGAAATTGGAAAGGTATACCTGACGCAGAATAACCCCGATTATTTTCTGCCGAACTTTCAAGAGGCGATAACCCTCGATCCCAATTTTGCACCGGCATATTATGAATTATTCTTCTATTGGTTTAATAAGGATATCAATAAAGCGAGGGACTATTTTGACAAATACCTGGCCGTTTCTGACAGGGATCTTTCCAGCGAATATGATAAAACGAGTATTATATATGCTTCAAAAGATTTTAATACAGCGATTGATTCAGCCAAGGCCAAGATTGACAGGTTAAAGGAAAAAGCAGATCCTCGATATTACAAGTTGGTGGCATACAGTTACGACGAATTGAAGGATTCTGTCAATGCAAAGGATTACCTCGAACAATATTTCGCAAAACAAGACACAGCCGCGTTAGTTTCCCAGGACTACGTGTTTCGTGGCAAATTGTTAAGCAAGTTTGATGGAAATGAAACCGAGGCTATGAAAAGCTATGAAAAAGCAGTCGACCTAGACACGTCGAAAACAGGCAGGCTTGAATTAATGCATACGGCAGCCGACATGGCAGCCAAATCAAATGACTTTCAAATGCAGGCAAACTGGCTGCAGAGGATTTATGATAGTACGGCGGAACCTTCAAATCGGGATTTGTTCGACCTTGGTTATGCAACCTACCAGGCGAAAAATTATCAGGCCGCAGACAGTATTTTTTGTGGCCAATACACGGTAAAGTACCCGACAGAAATTTTCGGATACCTATGGTGCGCCAGGTCTGCTGGAGCACAGGATACCACGATGGAAAAAGGGATTGCTGTAGAACCGTACAAAAAGCTTATTGCGTTTGCAAGGGCGGCCGGCGAACGTGAAAATTACAAGTCAACACTGATCCAGGCGCATGGCTACCTGGCGAGCTATTATGCCAACGTCGCCAAAGACAAAGATTCCGCTGTAATATACCTGGAAAACATTCTCAAGCTTGATCCCGATAACGAGAGTGCAAAGCAATATATCACGATCATGACGCAACCTGACAAACCGGCTACAACGTCCAAAGCTACAAAACGAAGCAAGCAAAAGCAGCCTGCAAACAGGAAAAAAAGAAGTAGATAATCGTCAATGCATTAATGACTGAAGCCAGGCTCCGGAAGGATGCCTGGCTTCGTTATGTTGATGGGAAAGTTTCTGTCGAGGTTAACTGTCTCAAAAATTCCTTACCACTTCAACGACCTCCTTCAGGACGGCTCAATGGATTTCCGAGAGTTTCTTCGCCACTTTACCGATCGTAAGTCCCTGCACCACGATACTGAAAACGACCACAATGTAAGTGGAAGACACGATGATACTTCTATAGTCGTCCTTTGGCAATGAAAGTGCCAGTGCCACCGAAATGCCACCCCTCAGGCCTCCCCATGTCAGGATCGGCACGAGGTGTCGTTCAAAAGATCTTCTTATTGACAATATCATTGTTGGCAGGTACACCGAAACCAGCCGTGCAAAAAGTACCACTACAATGGATATCATCCCGATCCAGATGGTTTGCATCTGGAAGGAGAGTACGATCATTTCGAAGCCAATCAGCATGAAAAGCAGGGCGTTTAAGATTTCATCGATAAGCTCCCAGAATTTATTGAGGTAGTCCTTGGTGATGTCAGACATGGCTTCCCGTTTGCCTTTGTTGCCGGTAATAATACCTGCGACAACCATCGCAAGGGGTCCGGATACATGGATCATACTGGCAAAAAGATAACCGCCCATCACCATCGCAACGGTTATAAGCACTTCCACCTGGTAGTTATCTATGGATTTCAACAGGTAAAAACCGACGTAACCGAGTACTGCCCCCCAGATAAGGCCGCCACCGGCCTCCTTGAGGAATAATAGCGCTATCTGGCTCACAGACATCGTTTCCGTTCCCAATGTGGCTATTTCAAGCAAGCTGATAAAGATTACCACGCCTACCCCATCATTGAAAAGCGACTCTCCTGAAATTTTCACTTCCAGCGAGGAAGGTATTTTCGCATCTTTTAATATGCCCAGCACAGCAATCGGATCTGTAGGCGAAAGCAAAGATCCTAGCAGCAGACAATAGATAATGGGAACGGAAAAACCGAAAAGCGGAAAAACAATATACATCAAAGCGGCAATGATGATGGTAGATATAAGAACCCCAACCGTGGCATAGGTGGCAATAGGTATGATCTCTTTTTTTAACTTCTGAAAATCGACGTGTATCGCGCCGGCAAACAGTAGAAAACTTAACATCACACGCATCAACAACGTCTCAAAATCGAGCGAATTGATGATGCTCATGGGTTTCTCAACGATATGAGGGTATAGCTTTCCCAGCCCGATCAGTAATATTGAAGAGAATAAGGAGATCAGCATGATGCCAATCGTAGAGGGCAGCTTTATAAATCGAAAGTTAATATAGCTGAACCCGGCAGTGAGCACAATCAGCAACGTGAGGATGCTGTAAAGGTTAACGGTCATAGGTATCTAATAATTCAAATACCCGAAGCTAATTGATTTCGTCGAAGTAAAGGAATGCGGGGTAATATTAAGCTACAGTCTACGGTGCCAGTCTAATTCCATATAACGATCAATTGTCGTCATCCCTGCTATTGCTTTTTTTGCCAAAGGGATTTAGCAGTGTAAAATCCCGGTTGCCGAACCGGTAAGTGACTTTAAGCCTGAAACTGCGAACATTCCAGCGGTTGTACGAATCCTGGTAGTAGTTGTCGGTATCATACACCTGGCCGTAACGATTTGTGTTGAAAACGTCATTAATAGAAAAAGTGATCGCGGCGGCATTATTTTTCAGAAATTCTTTCCTTAATGCAAAGTCAGTCTGGTATTGCGGCTTGTTGCGTCCCTGCGGAATAACGCGTGGTGACTGGTACTGCGCGCTAAGCTGGAGGTTTGTGTTGTTAAAGATTTTTGACGCGGTGGCAAGTTTATAATTGAAGATGATTTTCGACTCCCAGTTTAATCCCTCGTTACCGAGGTCAAGCTTCCCAACATTTGCTTTCACGGTTCGGTATTGCAGGTTGATGTTTGGAATAACCTCAAAGTTGCCAATTTTGTGCTGCAGTGTGAACTCCGCCCCTATCCTGTTCGTGTACTGCGCGTTTATAAAGGTATTTAATATAGCACTTGGTTCAATAGTTGCATTACCAAGCTGGGCCAGCTGCGCCGCCGAAATCGTGTCACTATACCGGGTAATGTCCGCTTTGTTATTGTGAAAATAAATAACGCCGAGGAAACTGCCATTACTAGACTGTTTGTTATAGTTGAATTCAATGGAATTGGTATATTCTGGTCGCAAATCAGGATTTCCCTGGCTGATATTCAAAGGATCGTTTATATCGATGAAAGGATTTAGTTGCCAGAAGCTGGGCCTTCTGACGCGCCTGCTAAAGTTAAGCTGAATTTCCTGCTCATTTCCGATATCCTTTGTGAGGTATAGACTCGGGAAAAGCCCGTCAACAATGTGCGAAAGGTTCGTGGGAAGTGTATACCCGAAACTGCGGTTACTGTCAACCAGCAAGCCATTAAACGTTGACTTTTCCACGCGAAGACCAACCTGGTACTTAATGTCTTTCCACACATCAGCATACGTAGAATAGGCGGCCAGCACGGTTTCATCGTATTTTACATTGGTGCTTAATGGCAGCTTGAACTCGTTTCCGTTATTAACGCTGTAAGAATTCAACACGTTGGCATTGCTGCTTTTATATCCCCGGAGGCCCATTTCAAACTTGGAATGTTCTGTGATCGGGTTTTCATAATCCATTTGTACCGTCAACTGGTCATTGGTATTATTACCGCGGTTGTTGACGAATTGGGAATTTGAATATTCACTACCATCCGGATGAAAATAATAATTGGATAACTGGCTATTATTGCTTCCGGAACTGGAGTTGTAGGTAATGTCAGTCGTGAACTCATGTCCGGATTTTGGGAAGGTGTGTTTATAATTCAGCTGGCTGTTGCTTTTGTTAAAACGCGAGTCCGAAAGAGTAAGTCTTTTCCCCGTTTTATACAGAAATTTTTCGCCGGTGAGATATTGTTGATCCTGCGCCTGGTTTGTGGAAAACTTTCCATTTACAAAGTTTTGAGAGAAGGACAGCGTATTTCGGTTGTCGATAAAAAAATCAGTGCCAAAACGAAAGGAAGAAAACTTCCTGAGCCGTTCTGTTTCGGAGAGCTGGTTAAAATAATCTGTCACCGATCCGTTTCTTTTATTTTCTCTTTTAGTTTCTCCCTTGCCAGTGCCGCCGGACTTGTTATAATTTCCGCTCGCAAATAAATTAAATTTGCCCTGCCTTAGATTGAGGCTGAGGTTGCCGTTTAAGATTGAAGGAGATCCTATGCCTGCCGATGCGATTCCGTTGAAACCCGATTTTCGATTCTTCTTTAATACAACGTTTATAATACCCCCCGTTGTGGCAGCGTCGAATTTTGCCGACGGATTCGTTATAAGCTCGACCCGTTCGATGTCATCTGCAGGAATTTGCTGGAGTGTTAAAATAGTGGGCCTTCCGTCAACAAATATCTGAGGAGCAACATTTCTGAGCTGAACACTTCCGTCAACATCTACCGTTACAGAAGGGATATTTCGCATGACGTC
>JBBSSY010000125.1:0-7962 GCA_038241595.1 Chitinophagales bacterium
ACGACGCACTGCGCCTGTCGGGTAAATAAATATCCATGACCTGTTTGGGATCTGAACCGTAAGCAATGTTTAATAATGTAGAAGAAGGGAGATTCGGGTCCGTTGAATTTGCCAATACTCGGTCGCCCGACACGGTGAACATACTACTCAACACAACCATCAAAACCATCATTTTCATCAGTAAATAAATTTTATAAATCCATATGTAATTTAGCGAAGGAAAATAAAATAAAATGTGAAAACCATTCTCAGGATATCGTCGCCACTCCTTCCTCCAGCTTAATATATCGATTCACACACCCCGGCAGTTCGGCCGGGTAATGCGATACATAAATGAGTGTTTTACTGGTAAACAAACAGATTTCGTTTACGAGATTGCGGAAAGCAGCCACCTGGTCGCTGTCCAGGCCCTGGCAGGGTTCGTCCAGCACCAGTAGCGGCGGATTTTTCACCAGGGCGCGGGCGAGCAATACGAGCCGTTGTTCACTGTTCGAAAGCTGAAAGAGCATCTTCCGCGCCAGGCCGTCGATGCGCAGCAAAGTCATCCAGCGACCGACCAACGCCTGCTGCGGATCATTCAGCATACGAAAGAGCCCGATGGTATCAAAAATGCCCGAAGCCACCACATCAAAGCAATTGGTGCCGGTATCAAAATATAAATGAAGTTCGGGAGAGACGAAACCGATCTTTTTCTTGACGTCCCAGATACTTTCTCCGGTGCCGCGCCGCCTGCCGAACATGTACACCTCGTTGGCATACGATTGTGGGTTGTCGGCGCACACCACGCTCAATAACGTCGACTTGCCCGAACCGTTTGGGCCGGAAAGCGACCAGCATTCGCCCCGCTTCACCTGCCAGGTGATGTCTTTTAAAATCTTCTTGTCCCCATAGGTTATGTTCAGGTGTTTAACCTCCACCGCGCACTCGAAATCCTCGCGCGTGGGTGTTTTGGTCAGTTCGGCAAGCAGCGCTTTATCAGCAATGAAATCCTGCACCGTCGCAGGCTCCATGTGCCTCTTTCGAAATGTTTCCGCCTCTTCCACGGAATAGCAGCATTCTTTATCCATTGTTAATACATGGGTTATAAAGCCAGGCACTGCGTTGGCACCGGTTACTAATACCACGTGGAGGCCATGCTGTGTAATGGTGGCCAGCAGCTCATGTAAGGTGTCACGGGCCGCCACGTCAAGACCGGTAAAGGGGTTATCGAGCAGCAGGATCGAAGGCTGAAGCAACAGGGCCTTCGCAATCTGCAGCCGTTTATTTTCGCCGTTAGATAGTTTGATCAGCTTTACCGGCAGCAGGTTTGTCAACCGCAATAACGTCACCGTTCTCATCACTTCCGCCGAAAGCGGTTGCCCGTTGTCTCCGCCAGACAAGTGGCCACGAATGTCTTCCTCTACCGTAATGGCATCTTCAGAATCGGTGGAATTGAATCGCTGCTGGTAATAAAATGACTGGGTGTTGGACAAGGTTTTAAAACGGTGCTGCTGCTCCACCAGCACAATTTTACCGGCCGATTCGCCAGGTACGACGGTTCCACTGTGAACGTGTTTACCGGCCAATGCGTGCAGCAAAGTGGTTTTACCCGTTCCCGACGGGCCAACAATTGCCCATTGTTCTTGTAGTTCGATGGTAAAGGAGAGTTGATCGATGAGGCGCCGACCGTTCCCGGACACGGTCAGTGAATTTATTTTTAAAAGAGACATACTGGACTGTTTGGATATTGTATATTAAAGTTCGTAATAATTCGGCCGTTAAATATAAGGGCAAATATCAGAAACAATCCGGCTGAACGACTGCCCAAAACGAACTGGTAACATGAATATAGATTGGACCTGCAAAGCATTTAAACATTTATCACCCGGTGAACTGTACGGCATACTTAGGTTACGCAGCCAGGTTTTCGTCGTTGAACAACAATGTGTGTTTTTAGAGATGGATAATAAGGATCAACATGCACATCATCTTATGGGACGGGATGGCGATCAATTGATCGCATATACGCGGCTGTTAGATGCCGGCGTTTACTACCACGAAGCAGCGATCGGTCGCGTCGTGACGGCGCCGGCCAGCCGTAACCTCGGACTCGGAAAAACGTTGATGCTCCGATCCATTGAAACGCTCTACCATTTGTTTGGAAAACAACCGATCCGGATCGGCGCACAATATCATTTGAAAAAGTTTTACGAATCCGTGGGCTTCACGCAGGCGGGTGATGTGTATGACGAAGACGGCATCGACCACATTGAAATGATACTTCCGGACCATCAGCCCTGATCATGATTCATTAAATAATAACCCGGAAAATAGCTGCCTGCTTTCTGCTCGACCAATTCGTTGTCCAATCATTCCAAACCCGCCTGAGCACTGTAAACTTCCTCAAAATTCCTCGGATTAATTTCTTCGTTTTCTACCACAGACTGTCGGCTGAAACACAATACAGTCGCGGGAAATATTCCCAATTCGAGAATGCATCTCAAACAGCGAAAACGCGGTTGCGCATATAAAGTTTTTCTAACCAACACACACCAAAATCAACAGTTGACCGTTTAAGGATGTAGAATTATCCGGGAAGAAAATATCCAAACCTTTGAAAAATAAATCCATTATTAATGCAGAGAAAGTTACACTTTATATGTAACAGTTATTTGGTCGTAGTGCTAACTTTTTTATTACCAACGTCTGCTTTCAGCCAGTTAAGCCTGCATTCTGGAAATTACGAAGCCGGGTTTACGCTCTCCCCATCGAATTTCCTGGGCGACCTCGGCGGCACTTATGGCAAGGGCGGAAATTTTTTAAAAGACAACAATTTTTCAAATACAAAATTACTGGCGGGCATTCATTTCAATGTTATCTCCAGGGAATGGCTTTCTTTCAGGCTATCGTTGACACATGGCACCATCGCTGGCGATGATGCGCTGATTGAAGGAAAAGGAGGCGCGGAAGAGGCGCGCAAAGCAAGAAACCTCAATTTTAAATCCAAGATTACCGAAGGCATCATTGCCGCAGAGATTTATCCAACCGTTTGGCTGGAGAGGGACGCCTCCATGGCCTACCATAAAATCCGGCCGTACCTGGTCATCGGCGCAGGAATTTTCCATTACAATCCGAAGGGCCTTGACCCGGCCACCAACAAATGGGTGTATTTAAAGCCGCTACATACCGAAGGACAGGGATTTGATGAATACCCGAATTCCAAAGTAGATAAACTGGTTCAATTTAATATACCAGTAGGTGTCGGAATAAAGTACTTTATCACCGACGAATTAAGTATAAGTACCGAGGCGCTCTTGCGTAAAACATTCAGCGATCAGCTGGATGATGTAAGCACAAATTACATTGATAATAACTTGTTCTACAAATACCTGCCATTAAACACAGCCATTGTGGCAAACCGGATGGCTGATAAGAGTGTGGGAGTAGCAAACAGGAATGCCG
Source organism: Chitinophagales bacterium (assembly GCA_038241595.1). Lineage (GTDB taxonomy): Bacteria > Bacteroidota > Bacteroidia > Chitinophagales > Chitinophagaceae > JADCRZ01. The sequence continues at coordinate 3,442 of JBBSSY010000125.1, forward strand.
GCGACAAGAGAGGCACACCGGGGAAAAAAGATTCGTATTATTCAGTTGGCTTAAAATTGAGCATCCGCTTCGGCAACGGCGATGGGAAGGGATCCATCAGGTGCCCGGTAGTCAGGCCATAACTGCACCCAACATTGTCTTTTACAATAATCATTTGCCATACAAAAACATTTACAAAAATTATCAAATGTATAACCAATAAGCAGCAGGGAATTTAATAAGGTCTCCCCGTCCGGTTTCTTGCGAACCAGATCCGTTCCCTACTTATACCCTTAATGATAGATTTTATTGAACACTCCCTGCATGCGCTTATTGGTTCCGGTAACTTTAATGGCCGAGAAAAATCTCGCCCGCTTCTTTCCAATTATTTATACGGTCATACTCCGTCACATTGACATTGTGGGCAGAGGTATATAAATATTTTTTACCGTTAAAGTCTTTGAGATTGCGAACATGATCATCAATCATATAGTCGCCGTTGATGAGTCTTTTGTCTCCGCACAGCACGATCTGCCGCCAGGTAAAAAAAGGGAAATGGTCTCCGAGCCACTCTACTTTATCTTTGAGCGAATTGGGAAATTCCATCGCGGCAGAAACAATAAAAACCTCATACCGCTGGTTCATTTCTTTCAGCACGCTTACGCTGTCTTTAAACACGGGCAGGTTTCGAAAAAAACCCATTGACAATAAGCGGTCTCTTACCAAAGCATGGTGGTGTTCGGGAAACCCTTTTATCCACGAGTTACCTACAATCAGATCCATATTTACTTCAAGGTGGTGCGTGTTGACATACCAGTCAATCATATCGCCCATCGGGTCGGCGATCACTTCGTCCATATCAACGATTACTCTTTCCATTGGCTAATTCAGATTTTAAAAATTTGCCGGTAAAACTTTGTTTCACCTTTACCAGTCCTTCAGGAGTACCTTCAAACAAAATTTGTCCACCACCATCGCCGCCTTCCGGCCCGAGGTCGATTACATGATCGGCTACTTTAATTACGTCAAGGTTATGCTCGATAACGAGTACGGTATTGCCGCGATCAACCAGCTTGTTCAGCACATCCAGCAGGTGCTGGATGTCTTCAAAATGCAAACCGGTCGTTGGCTCATCGAGGATGTAAAATGTTTTACCGGTATCCCTTTTCCCAAGTTCAGTGGAAAGCTTCACACGCTGTGCCTCGCCACCACTCAGGGTTACGGCAGACTGCCCCAGCGTGATGTAACCGAGCCCTACATCCTGCAGCACTTTGATTTTACGATAGATATACGGAACATTGGTAAAGAATTCCACCGATTCATCTACTGTCATATTCAATACATCACTGATGGATTTCCCTTTGTAGCGGATCTCGAGGGTGTCCCTGTTGTACCTTTTGCCATTGCATTTCTCACAGTGTACGTACACATCCGGTAGAAAATTCATTTCGATGACGCGCATGCCGCCGCCGCCGCACATTTCACAACGCCCGCTTTTTACGTTGAAGGAAAAACGACCCGCTGTATAACCGCGGATCTTCGCCTCCGGCACCGATGCAAACAAGGTTCGGATATCGGTAAAGAAACCACAATACGTTGCCGGGTTGCTGCGAGGCGTGCGGCCGATGGGGCTCTGGTCTATTTCAATTACTTTGTCAATGAGCTCCAACCCTGCTATGGAATCGTGCTGTTGTGGATTCACCTTGGAATGATAACAATATTGCGACAACAACGGATACAGCGTTTCCGTAATCAATGTCGATTTCCCGCTTCCACTGACACCCGTTACAACGATCAGTTTGCCCAGTGGAAAAGCCACATCGACATGTTTGAGGTTATTGCCGGTAGCACCTTTCAACGTCAGCATTTTTCCATTGCCTGGTCGCCGTTCTTTTGGAACAGCGATCACTTTCTCGCCGAACAAAAACTTCGTGGTTTCAGATTGCGAGTTGATGACCGTTGCAGGGTCTCCCTGGAACACCACCTGGCCGCCAAATTTACCCGCCTTCGGTCCAATGTCGATCAAATGATCTGCGGCAAGCATGATGTCTTTGTCGTGTTCTACCACCAGCACGCTGTTGCCAATATTGCGGAGGTTCTTCAACGCCTCGATGAGGCGATGATTGTCGCGTTGGTGCAAACCAATGCTTGGTTCATCCAGAATGTAGGTAATGCCCTGCAACTGCGAACCGATCTGCGTGGCAAGGCGTATTCGCTGCGATTCGCCACCGCTTAATGATTTAGATGATCTGTCCAGGGTTAGATAGGTGAGGCCGACGTCCAGTAAAAATTGCAGGCGGTCACGGATCTCTTTTAATACGTCTTTCGCGATGGCATTTTGTTTGGCAGACAAACGCTTTTCAATATTCGAAAACCAAACCGCGAGTTTATCCAGGTTGATCGCACTTAATTCGGAAATATTTTTCTGATCTACCTTGAACCACAAGCTGTCTTTCTTCAACCGGGCACCCTGGCAGGTTTCACAGGTCTTCATCTCCATAAATTGTTCCACCCAGTCACGCAACGATTCGCTGCTGCTGCCGGCAAACCAGCGCCTCAGCATGATCACCACCCCTTCATATTCGGTGGCGTATATATTTGCGCCCGAGGTATCGAATGAAAATTCAACATCTTTTGACGTGGCATCTTCACTGCCGTATAAAATAAGGTTGAGGGCTTCTTTAGACAATTCTTTCAGCGGTTTGGTCATACTGAATTTATGCTTCTTCGCAAGTTTTTCCACTTGCGCAAAAACATACGCTTCGCGCTCTTCACCCAGTGGTGCAATCGCGCCTTCTTTGATGCTCAGCGTCCAGTCCGGGATTACGGTGTCCATGTTGACCTGGTTCACCGTACCAAGTCCTTTACAGGTGGGACATGCACCATAAGGTGAATTGAACGAAAATGCATTCGGTGATGGTTCTTCGTAACTGATGCCGGTATCTTCACACATCAGCATCTTACTGTATTGCACCAGTTCATCGCTGTCATTGATGAGCAGGAACATCAGGTCCTTGCCAACCTGTAATGACTTTTGAACGCTCTGGGATAAACGCAGTTTCATATCTTCGGTTACTGCTAAACGATCGATCACCACTTCGATGTCGTGGATCTTGTAACGATCCACCTGCATGCGATCCGCCAGGTCAAGCACCTTTCCATCTACACGGGCTTTTACATACCCTTTTTTCCGGATGTCTTCAAACAACTCTCTGTAATGCCCTTTTCGTCCGCGAACCAGGGGCGCCAGTACCGTAATCTTCTTATTCTTGAATTTTTTGAAAATATTGGCAACGATCTCTTCTTCGCTGAACTTCATCATTCTTTTCCCGGTGTTATAGCTGTAGGCATCTGCCGTACGGGCATAAAGCAACCGTAAAAAATCATAGATCTCCGTGATCGTACCCACTGTGCTGCGCGGATTTTTATTTGTCGTTTTTTGTTCGATGGAAATAACTGGCGACAACCCGGTGATCTTATCTACGTCCGGTCTTTCCATATCACCCATAAACTGGCGGGCATATGCAGAAAAACTCTCCATGTAACGGCGCTGTCCTTCGTTATAGATGGTATCAAATGCCAGGGACGACTTGCCGCTGCCGCTGACGCCGGTGAAAACCACCAGTTTATTCTTTGGGATACGGATATCAATATTCTTGAGGTTGTGTTCACGTGCTCCAAACACTTCTATAAAATCCTGTTCCAGTATTATCTCTTCCTGCTGATTGCTTTTCTTATCCATAATGGTGGGTGTAAAGATAATAACAAAGAGGAAGGCAATCGGTTGTATGCTAAAAAGAATAGTAGACATTCAGTCACGTTTCATGGACGAATCCACGCCTACGCTCACATTTTTTTAACATTTGAGTTTTCCCCGTCCAATGCATTTTGGCACAGTATTTCGATAAGTGTAATTGAGTAGACATTCCAGTGGGAATATATTGATCACTTAATTATACATTTATGAAGTCTTTAAAATTGGGTTTGACAGCATTCATGCTTTTTATGTCTGCAGCTGCTTTTAGCCAAACAGATACGGCCAAATCTTCTACCAACAGCACGGGTAATGCTACAAGCAAAGAAGCCATTAATTCAGGCAACCAAGCGAATTCGCCTGCTACAAACGTGACACAACCGATGAATGGCAGTTCAACGACAACCTCTTCGGTTGAGAATAGCAATGCTTCATCAACAAGCACATTTGTAGCACCGCCAAAATCTAATTTTGGACGGTATTATATCGCAGTACTTGGTAATTACCAAGCCTCAGAAGCAGACGCTGCGGTTAAATCGGTAAAAGTTACGCCTGATGAAACCAATCCCGGCAAGGTTTGGGTAGAAGGCTTAACTAGTGAAAAATTTTATGCCTTGCTGAAAACTGCTCCGGGCACATATAAAATTCCGGCCCAGGCACAGACCGATAATAAAATACAGGAAGGAACCCTTCGTTACCAGGAAGACAACAAGCAGATAAGCATCTGTTTGGGCTGTGGTTATCATGCAGAAAGTACTGCCGATATAACCGCTTCAACAGCATCGACA
>JBBSSY010000126.1:0-7917 GCA_038241595.1 Chitinophagales bacterium
CCCCATAAAATAGTGCGATTCATGCACGGGTGCCAATGGATGGTGGGTGCGGGAGCCCATCGAGTACAGGAACAGAAACGTTTCCCCTTCATGTTCCCCCAGGTACACGATGTCGTTGGCTACAGGCGACCATAACGGGGATGAGCCCTCCCATTCGCCGAGCTCCAGCTTGCTTTCCCTATCAACCAGGGTTATAAAATCCTTCTGCTGGTTATCCCTCATTATTTTCTTTGAAACAACAAATACCAGGTAACGGTTATCAACAGATGACGAGGCCGAGCTCAGTCCAACTACCTGCTGCAGCTCACCGATCGTTACCGGGTGTTTACTATGTTCTTTTTCGTCGTCCATTCCTTTAGGATAAAAATCTCTTCGTTTTTTTCTATTAACTGCCAACTGAAAACTACCAACTGCCAACTGAATGCCCGCGTTTAATCGGTCACGGCAATTTCGCCAAGCGGGTACCAGCCCTCTCCCGTTTTCCCCGCCACTGCCAGTTGAATGGCAGGCTTACTCGTAGAAGGCGAAACGATGCCTACCTGTAACTCATAGTCACCGGCTTCCACCGTTTCTGGTAAAGCAATCGAACTTTTAAAAGCCGTTGTACCAGGCATCCATTTCTTAAGGTCCTGGTCAACCGCAAGGATATATCTTTTCGACGTATCCTTTTTTGACACCAGTTGCATGGCCAGGTTATACGAATTATACACCGGGGCCACGCCTTTATTCTGCCAGGTCATGTCGCAAGCCAGCGGTGTGCCCTTTTTCACGGAAGCGGGGTAACTCACTTCGTTTATTACATACCGGTAGCCCAAACGTTTTTCAAATTCCTGCACTTGTGCATACCATTGTTCCGGGATGGCCTGGTTGCCATTGTTTACTTCCGTGGCATGCCATTCCAATGCCTTGCCCAGGATGTAATCGATGTCCCAGCCGCGCTTGTACCACTCGTCCATTGTCCAGCACGTTTCCAGGGCCACCGGCCCGTTCTTCCACGCGTCGAAGGCATTGCTGGCCTGCAGGGCCTGCGGGTACACGCCCTTCATATGGTTCCAGCCGAGCGAATCCATATCACCCCAGCAATCTGCCCGCCACCCCGTTCCTTTGGAGGTGGCATAGCCGAAACCGTATTTCTGTTTAAACGCAATCAGCGCCATCAGCGGTGTTTTGGGAAAACTTTGCCTGTACGCGTCGATGATCTTGCGGGCATTTTCATCGGTTGGAAAGATGATCTTTTTGGGATTCTTTGCATCGGGGTCGATGTGCCACTCGCCCCACTGGCCAACGGTACCGATGTCTACGAAACAAACGCCGGGATGGCCATCGTATTTTATGCCCAGCGCTTTTATCAGGTTTATTTGTTTTTCCAGGAAGACCGGGTTGTCGTAAAAAGGCGATTTCACCCCTGCTTTTATCGCCCAGCCGGGCACCTTCATATCAACATCCTGGCACATCACGCGGAAATTCACCAGCTGCCCGTTTTTAACGGCCTTAGCTATGGCACTGTCGATCAGCGCATAATTAATTTTGCCTTCTTCGGGCTCCAGTTTATCCCAGAAGAACCGTTGCTGGCTGACACCACATTTTGGATGCAGGCGGTCGCCGAAGGTTTCATTGTACATACTGGCGGTAGAGGTAAAACCCCGGCCCGGGTTGAGCAGGAAACTATCAATCTCCACCGGTTTCACCACCACCTGCTGCACGCTGCTGCTGCAGCCAATGAGTACACCGCCTGCACAAAACAGGACTGACGCTAAAAGATATATCCTGCATTTCACTAACATCATTTTTTCGCGTTTTTTAAAGACTGGTTAATAAAGGCGCCCATCCTGAGGCGGCTATTGTCCCATTTTTCGGGATCATAACTCCATACATCGATCTTACCAACGGACTGGTCACCAAAAGGCTTCCCGATGACACCATTAACGACCATGCTTACGCGCTGTTCGTTTTTGTCGATGGCGGACAGCAACCGCATGTATTCATATTCCTGTATGCCATCGCGGTATGTTTTTAAGCGGATTGACGGACAGGCAACGTGTACATTTGGTATGATGCCGGGACTATAAATCAATAATGCGTTCCCGTTCAGCTTTTTCTGGTCGGTCCCTTCCGCGCTGCCGTTGCCACCGTCGTTGGCTCTCTTCCAGGTTTCTGAATCGTACCAGCCTGCTTTCCAGCCTGCGCCCACGCCCCAGCTGATCCAGGAATGCGCCTTGTATTTCCACACGCTCCAGCTGATTGCCCGGTCATTGACCAGTGGCAGATCGGTAAACGTAGAACTGCCCACCCAGCTGTTCACCTTGCTTTCATAGATCATCGGGCCATACAACCACTGATCGATGCCCTGCCGCGTATATTTCTCCATCCGCTTTTCGTCGAATTCAATGGTGTGCACCGCCCAGGCACTGATGGCTTTGTCGATCACCATCATGGCGCTGTCGCCGTATGCACCATCTACGCGGAATTTAGCTTCGGGGTATTCTTTTTTAAATAATTTACCATAATAGGCCATACGCGCCCAGGCCTCGGGAAAATAGGATTCGTCGAGGCCATTTAGGTATACGGTGAGTTCGGTTGTTTTCAGATCGATCATCGGGCGGAGGTGGTCACGAACAAAATGGATCACCGCAATGTATTCATCATTGTTGATTTTATTCTTTTCCACCGCAGGAGTGCCGACATCAGGCCACCCGCGGGTATCGTGCTTCCCGTAAACATCAAAGGGAAGCAGGAATGTCTCGAAGGGTGTTCCATAACCCGGTCCAAAATTGTAGCCATATTCTTTTGTAAATGCCTCGCCGGTCAGGTATTTTTTAAGGCGATGGTCAAACTTTGTCCAGTCGACCGTAAAAGAATTGCCTGTTTTGTTAATTTCCGGCTTGTAGGTGGGATCCATTAAACCTACCCGGTTCCTTTTCATGAGCTGGTAGATTTCGAGTTCTGACTTTTCGTCCATATGGCTCACAAAACCTTCGTGCTGCAGGCTCGCCCGCAACCGGTTTTCATTCGCAATCGCAAAATCCCAGACAGCGATTTTCACGGGAATGGCCTTGCTGATTCCTTTAATGGTAACCGTGATGCTGCTTTCGTAGGTGCCGCCGGGTGCCTTGTCTTTTTCAAAAGGGATGTATTGATCTACCCAAATTATCTGTGAGCGCTGGTTGGGGATGCGGTTGTTAAAGTCTGGAAGCATCAGCGGGTACACCCAGGCTCTTTTTGGCGGCGTTGTTCCCTGCTGGATAGATGCAAGGGGAATGAGTGCATCGGGATACCAGCCGGTGCCCAGCGATGCGGTTGGATAGCCGGTACTGGGTGTTTTGACCTCTACGGCCCATTCGAGAAAAAGTTCGGGTGGGTTGGCCAGCTGGATATTGTTCCCCCTAAACGCCGGCATGGCGACATCGATGCCGGTAAGCGGTGTTTTTGATTCATTGGTCAACACCAGTTGAAACGATACATATTCGCCACGTGCTGCCTGCAGGGTAACTTTGTTGCCGTTATATACCCAGTTTTTTTGCAGCATGGCTGCGGCGGTAATACCCGCTGCGCCGGCTTCCGCATATGGCTGGTCATAGATGCGGTGAGATGCCGGGTCGATGCGTACTGAAGCCGGCAAGGCACTGAGCGTCCAGTTCGGGATGCTGTCTGCCGCCCAACCCGTAGCGAAGTAGCTGATACAAACAAAGAAAAATAAAAGCGATCTCCTCATAAACCAGGTCTTTATTGTAATTAATTAATGTAGGCGTGTGTTGCCCGTAATCAGTCGCCAACCGGGAACACCAGCAACTCGCTTAGGGCCTCATCCTCACCCATCACGATAAACTTACCATCTTCAGACGCGGTGATGGTCCTTAACTGAAAACCACGCCACTCGATACCCTGTTCAATACCGGGGGCTTTTAATATAAATTGCGGGTTGCCCATGTCTTTATACCCTTCCCCCGCCGCATCATAACTAAAGAGGTGGCTATAACCCGGAGGCGCACCCGCCAGGCCGTATAATTTTCCATCCCCGCCAAAACACAAGCCACGCAAATGATTCATCAGGATCGGCTTGCCCAGGTTCTTGATTTTTTTGGTCTGCGGGTTCAATTCAAACAACTGCCCGTCTCCTGCATTGCCACCATAGAGCATCCCCGTTTTGGATTTCGCCCACGCTTCTGCCCGGCCCAACGTGCGCCTGCCCCACACTTCAGGCAGTTCGGCCAGTTTGGTGAAACGTTCGCTGGTGGGATCAAATGCAAAAAGCTGGTTGATGGACTGGCTGCCATATACGATTCCATGGTCATCCACCACGAGTGCACTGCACAAATAATCTTCCGGTTTCTGGTGAAATTCCGATTTCAGGACCTTCGCCTCTTCCGTGGTCGTTTTTGTGCTGTCGTATGTTTTAAACGTCTTGCCGGCAATGTCGTAACTAAAGAATATGCCGGAAGGATATGTCATGCCATACAATTTACTACCGGCCGTATTTCCCGTTAATGCATATACGCTTTCCCCATTGACAGGAATGCCCAGGTCAATTACCTGTATGTCTGCTGCTGTTGCACGCACCTGGATCAGGTGCCCGCTGCCGTTGCTGCCGTTACTTAACTTGTTGGCGAGCGTGCCGGCATACATTGTTTGGTCAGTGCCTTTGAAGAAACCGGATTGTATGCTGCGCTGCCCCTTCACCACCTGGCTTACATCTTTCAAGGCAACAAGCTGCCGCTTGCCGAGGGACGCGACGAATACAAAAGGTGACAATCCTTCGTCAGCTGCCGTGCCGCCGATGATGTTATCCCCGTTCACCGCCAGGGAGGCGATCGAGTTGCGGTACATCGGCATCCGTTTCAGGGTCGAATTGGAGAGGGAGATCTCTATCCCAAATCCGTCCAGCGGTTTATAAAATTCATACTGGGAGAAGGCGGAAACGGTCATCGTAAAAAATACGCTTACCGCCAGGAAACACTTGATAGGATTAATCATTTCTTCACAGTTTTGGTTGGATTAAACTTAATTAGGAAAGGATGCGAATGATCGAGTTTATCTAGGTCGGCACGACCGGCGAAATACAGGTTACCGTCATTGTCTTTTGTGTCGGACCCTGTTGCTTCGCTTAATTCATTAATAGGATACTGGTAAACGATGGTTCGTTTTTTGGTTTTCGGGTCAAATTCTATTAGAACGGTTTTGTTTTCGACAACATAATTGCCGTGGCCACCCACGATGTAGTATAACTTACCGTTGTTGCCGATATTGAGGTTGGGCACATAAGGGCCCCAGGAATTAAGTTTGCTGTTGGGGTCTGCCACCCCACCGAGGTCTTCTACGCTGCCAATCCCGTTTTTTTCCGGGTGGAAAGCGACGATCTTCGCGCCATAAGTAATGAAGTATATAACATTTGCCTTTTCATCTTTGGCATAAGCCGTTATGCCTGTTACAATTTTGCCGCCCGGCGTGCCTTCAAAGGCAGGGAGGCTGTTGGGGGCAAAGATCAGGCTGTCGATATCTTTTTGGTATTTCACCAGCCGCTGGCGCCAGTCAACATAATAACAGTTTCCCCACCAGTCGGTGAACAGTACCCGCGGCACATGCGAACTGCCGAGGCGACCGTAATCTGTCAATTTGTTTTTAGCCGGATCCAGCACCAGGAAATGTGCCTGCGGGTATGATATGCCGTACAGTTTGCCGGTCTGCGGATCGATGTCCATATCCTTCACACTTTCATACTGGAGGCCCTGGCCCAGGTTTACCAGCGTTTTTGTTTTAGGGTGCCATTTCATAAAAAAGCCACCTGCATAACCAGCGGGATGGTTCATAAAATACTCTTCACGCGACTCTCCGCCATCCGTAGAAAAATACATATAATCATCCGGGCCTTCCACGATCTTGGAATGGATCTTGGCCTGCCACTGGAACGGGCGTAAATTCGCCAGGTCCGACAGGAAACCATTGTTGGTCATTTTGCCCGTGGCCACGTCGTAATCAAAGAAAGCCAGTTTGTCGATATGATCGGTTACGCCGATAAACACCTTATTGTATTTTTTGCTATAACCGATATCGTTCCAGGTAGACTGCCCTTCCGGGAAGCCGGCGTAATCGATAAAGGCAATATTGGCTGCGGTCATTTTCTGCGCGCCAGATCGCACGGGGAATAAACAAGGTAACAACAGCAGGTAACAAAATATATTAAGATGCGTCATAGGTCATTTTATTTGATCGCTTAAAATCCCGGGTTCTGTGTAATGGCCGGGCTACTGGTAGATACAACAATGGCCGGGATCGGGTACAACAACTGGAACGCCGCAATGGGTTTACTCAAACCGATGGTATTGGAACCAGCACCGGCGGACACTTTCGAATTCATCACCTCCAGCGCACGGCCGTTGCGGAGCAACTGGAACCAGCGATGCCCTTCGAACGGCGACTCCAGTCTCTCTTCGTTGTCCACGGCAGTTTTAAAAGCAGCATATGTAAGTCCTGACAACTTTGCCAGCTTCGCGCGTTCGCGCACCATGTTGAGGTACGTGTAGGCATCTGCGTTAGGGGCACCATTTGCTTCATTCAACGCTTCTGCATACATCAGCAAAACGTCTGCATACCGCAACACGTACCAGTCGGCCCCTGAATCCAGGTAACCGCTGCCGGTTTCGCGTTCTACATAACCACGTATATACTTAGACGCTACGAAGGTACCTCCGCTGGTATAACCATCTGCAATGTTGTTCCGGCGGACATCGCCGGCAGTATAGGCATTTGCGATGTCTTCTGTCGGCTGGTTGAAACCGTATGCGCCGCCGCTGGGGATGGTTATGCCTTCGGAGCCGGTTGGCGCAAAATGGTTCGGAAGATTAGATCCCAGGTAAGCCGTACCGTTTTTGTATTGCGCCTGCCAGATGGATTCTTTGTTGCCCTGCATGCCTGGTTTAAACAGGTCTGCGTATACGGGTAACAGATCGTAGCGTTTGGAATCAACCACTTTTTTAAATTCAGCGGCGGCTTCTTTGTATTTTTTCTGTGTGAGATAAACGTTGCCCAGCAGGCTCTGCGCGATGCTGGCCGTTGCACGGCCGACACCGGCATCTCCATAAGAAGCCGGCAACGCCGCCTGTGCCTCGGTGAGGTCGATCACGATGCGTGCATATACTTCATCAACGGTTGCGCGTGCTACCTTATAACTGGCATCAATGTCCGAAACCGGTTCGGTCACCAGCGGCACGCCACCGTATAAACGCACCAGATTGAAATAAGACAGTGCCCGCAGCACTTTGGCTTCAGCGGTGTATTGTTTTTTTGCAGCATCGGCGATGGTTGCATTCTGGATGCTGGAAAGAATGCTGTTGGCGCGGGCGATCAGCGTATAACTGTTCGCCCAGAATGCGGTGATGTGTTCGTTGTCGGTGGTCTCCTTGAACTCGTCGATATTCATTTTGGCATCATTGCCACTGGCACCCGCCGTGAGTTCGGTGGTATTGTCTGAGCGGAGATCTACCAGCAGCGCATAATACCCGTTGCCCTGGTACACCTGTGCGAAGGCGGAATAGGCGCCGACCAATGCCTGGTCGAAATCTGATTCGGTTTTAAAGAAATCCGTTTCCCCGATCTGCGAAAGTGGTTTTGATTCCAGGAATTTTTTACAGGAGGTTGAAAAGGCCACGATGCAAAAAGCCAGCACCGCGGTTACAATTTTTCTGCAAGTCATATTGTTCATTTTAAGCATGAGCTGATTGATTTCAAACCGATTAAAAGCCAAGGTTAACACCGAAAATAAAGGTGCGCGACATCGGGTATGAACCGTAGTCGATACCTGGCGCGAGTGCGGATGAAATCCAGGGATCGCCTTCCGTGGTGTTTACTTCCGGATTGTAACCGCTGTATTTTGTAAAGGTGAACAGGTTCTGCACGTTGACAAATACCCTGGCACTCTTCATA
>JBBSSY010000127.1:0-7876 GCA_038241595.1 Chitinophagales bacterium
ACCTTTAGTCCCGCGACGCTGGAAAAAACACATCCAGATCTTTTCTGGTATGGCATTCACGGGGTGGAGATGTTATTTGCTATCATGGGCACAGGCTGTCAGGAGGTGGTACGCATCCACACCGACAGTACCGATGTGGTTGTGGGTACCTGGAAAGATGGGCGCATCGGCACTTTCCGCGGCACACGCACCGGCACGCACGATTACGGGGGAACGGTGCATGGCGAGAAAGGCGATCTTACCCTTGGACCGTTCAAAGGATATGATACCCTGCTGGTGCAGATCCTTGATTTTTTCAGAACCGGTAAGGTACCCGTTCCTGCAGAAGAAACGCTTGAAATGTACGCATTCATGGAAGCGGCAGACGAAAGCAAACGCAATGGCGGCAGGGCAATAAAACTGGCAGATGTGATGAAGAAAGCAAGATGACCATTTATTTTTTTAACTTACGTGGACGTTACCGTTATTGCTCACTAAAAAAATATTCAACAATCAATGTTCACTACTCAATAACAATTATTTGACAGGAAACGCTCTTCTTTTCATTGAACATTGAATATTGAATCGATTATTATTTTCTTTTTATATTAAGTCCTCCTCAAAAAAAATTATATGAATAGTTCGCGCAGATATTTTTTAAAAAAAACGACGGCCGCTGCTGCCGCTGTTTCCATTGGCGGCATATTGCCGGGTTTCAGCGCCCGCAGTTACCGGAGAATCGTCGGGGCCAATGACAAGATCATGGTGGCCAGTATGGGCGTCAACAGCCGCGGACTGGCCGTGGGCAGCAACTTTGCCGCGCAGAAAAATTGTGAGGTCATGATTGTAAGTGATGTGGATACCCGCGCCGCCGAAAAATTTGCGACAGTGGTAGAGAAAATACAACAGAAACGCCCGACCGCTGTGCCTGATTTTCGCAACGCACTGGAAGACAAGAACCTGGACGTGCTGATCGTTGCCACACCCGACCATTGGCACGCACCTGCCGCCATACTTGCCTGCGCTGCGGGAAAACACGTGTACCTTGAAAAGCCCTGCAGTCACAACCCCCACGAAGGTGAAATGGTGGTGCAGGCGGCAAAAAAATACAACCGCATTCTACAGATGGGCAACCAGCGGCGTTCGTGGCCGAATGTTGTGGCAGGCATCGGTGAAGTGCATGCGGGTGCAATCGGGCGCCCCTATTTCGCGAAAACCTGGTACACCAACAACCGCGAATCGATCGGCATCGGTAAAGAAACCGCCGTGCCCGAATGGCTCAACTACGACCTCTGGCAGGGGCCCGCGCCCCGCCAGGCATACCAGGATAACGTGATCCATTACAACTGGCACTGGTTCTGGAAGTGGGGCACCGGCGAAGCGTTGAACAATGGAACGCACATGGTTGACCTGGCACGCTGGGGCCTGGGCGTCGATTATCCTGTTCGTGTTAACTCTTCGGGTGGCCGTTACCGGTATAACGACGACTGGCAGACGCCAGACACACAGGTCATCAACCTGGAATTCGATAACAACTCCCTGATTAGCTGGGAAGGACGCAGTTGCAACGGGCGTACCATCGAAGGCAGCAGCGTCGGCGTCATTTTCTACGGCGAAACCGGCTCGCTGCTCATTGAGGCCGGTGACGCCTATAAAATCTTTGACTTGAAGAATAAACTGGTGAAAGAAGTAAAAAACAGCCGCCCGATAGATGCCCGCAACCTGGCGAGCCCGGCGCAGGCACTGGATGCATTTCACATACAGAATTTCTTCGACGCCATCCGAACCGGCACCAAGGTTCATTCAGACATCCTGAGTGGACACCAGAGCACCCTGCTGGTACAGCTGGGCAATATCGCACAGCGTACCGGCCGCACCCTGAACATCGATCCGAAAACCGGCCATATCCTGAACGATAAGGACGCATTGAAATACTGGAGTCGGGAATACGAGAAAGGCTGGGAACCAAAGGTGTAAGAGCAGCCAGCGATCACCGATCAGCTATCAGCTATCAGCTATCAGCTATCAGCAGTCAGCTATCAGCAGTCAGCTGTCGATTTCGTTTAGTTAAGAAATTATTCATTATTCAATCAATGTCGTTTAGTTAAGAAAATAATCAATGTTCAACGCTCAATTTTCAATGCTCAATGAAGAAAATTTAGCCTAACGCACTGTCCTTTATTGAATATTGCGCGTTGAATATTGATTATTGAATATTTTCTTGAGACCCCTAAACTAAACGACATTGAATATTCAATGATCAATGCTTAATAGGGGAAGTTCTACTTGACACCCTGCAGTTATTGAACATGGAGTATTGAAATCTGAATATCGAATACTTTTTTAAAACGCCTTAACCATTCGACTTGAATCAGTAGTCAGCAATCAGGTAGAAAAATATTATGACATGGAAACCGTATTGGATAATCCAACAACTACCGCTGATTTAACTCCTTTGGTGTTTAACCAACCTGCAGCCGCTCCCCCCGAGCGGTTGTATTCGTTAGACGCACTACGCGGCTTTGACATGTTTTGGATCATGGGGGCGGAAGAAATATTTAATGAACTGGCAAAGGTGACCGGCTCGCCGTTTTGGGGTGCCCTCTCTAACCAGTTTACCCATCCCCGGTGGAACGGGTTTCATGTGTACGACCTCATATTCCCCTTGTTCTTATTCCTGGCCGGCGTCTCCACCCCGTATTCGGTGGGGCGCGAATTGGAGAAAGGCACCCCCAGGAGCCGGCTGGTATGGCGTGTGGTCAGGCGTGGCCTGGTTCTCGTGGTACTGGGCTGGATTTACAACAATGGCCTGCAACTACGACCAATCGCCGACTTTCGTTTCTCCAGTGTGCTCGGTCGAATTGGCATCGCCTATGTATTGGCAAACCTGATCTACTTTTACGCGAACCGTAAAATGCAGCCGGTTTGGTTTGCCGGTTTGCTGATTGGGTACTGGCTCATTCTCAAATTTACCTCGGCACCGGGGTTCCCGTCAGGCGACCTCACGATGGAAGGAAATTTTGCGTCATATGTGGATCGCACCATCCTGCCCGGGAAACTATCGCTGGTTATCCACGATACCGTCGGTTTTTTTAACAACATACCCGCAGTAGCCACGGCGCTGTCCGGCATCATGGCGGGTATGTTTCTGAAAAATAGTGGTTATACGCCTGCAAAAAAGGCGGCGGCACTGGCCACCACCGGCCTGCTTTTTTTAGCGCTCGCGTTACTATGGAACCTTGATTTTCCCATAAATAAAAATATGTGGTCTAGTTCCTTCGTGCTTTATACAAGCGGATTCAGCCTCTTGTTGCTCGCGCTGTTCTACTACATCATCGACGTGCTGGGATATAAAAACTGGGCGTTTTTCTTCCGCGTGATTGGCATGAATTCGATTCTCATTTACATTTCCGGCAGGTTTATTAGCTGGAAATATACCACCGAAGGTTTCTTTACCTGGTTAAACCAACTCACCGGCGATCCGTACAACGTAGTGGTGATGGCCGGCTGCGTTGTCTTCATCAAATGGCTGTTCCTTTACCTGTTGTATAAAAAGAAATTGTTTCTCCGCGTGTGAGTGCAGTCCGCAACATTTTATCAATCTAAAAAGACATAAACTTCATGGAAATAATCATCACCGATGATACAAAGGCGTTGGGAAAAGCAGCAGGGAACGCGGCGGCGGCCATTATCAGGCAGGCCATAGCAGCGCGTGGCCAGGCAAACATAATTATGGCGACCGGCACCAGCCAGTTTGAAACGTTGAACGAGATCATTGCCGCCAAAGACATTAATTGGGGCAAAGTGGTCATGTTTCACCTGGACGAATACATCGGGTTGTCTGTCAGCGCGAAAGCAAGTTTTCGCAAATACCTGCAGGAGCGTTTCCTGGACCAGGTACCTCCATTGAAGGCCGCCTACCTCATCGACGGGGAAGCAGATCCAGACGCAGAATGCGTGCGGCTTGCTACCCTGATTGCGGAACACCCGATCGACCTTTGCATGTCGGGTATCGGTGAAAACGGCCACCTGGCGTTCAATGATCCGCCCGCCGATTTTGACACCGAAGCCCCTTATATCGTCGTAAATCTGGATGATGCCTGTCGCAACCAGCAGTTTGGCGAAGGCTGGTTTAACACGTTTGACGAGGTGCCCAGGCAGGCCATCAGCATGTCAGTTAAACAGATTCTGCGTTCAAAACACATCATCGGTTCGGTGCCCGACCGCCGTAAAGCGGAGGCGGCCAGGAACTGTTTTAAGAACCCGGTGAGCAATTTATTCCCGGCGAGCATCCTGCAAACGCATGATCAGTGTGTTTTTTATTTTGACACGGAGGCGGCGTCTCTGTTGAATTTGTGATTCAGAAATAACCTAAACACTTTCATGAGTCATGGGTTATAGAAAGACACAAATTCATTTATCATGGAAACAACGTTTAAATTAGGCGGCACACTGGAAGTAAATCGGCTTGGCTATGGCGCAATGCAACTCAACGGGTTTGGCGTATTTGGTCCGGTGAAAGACCGCGAGAACGCACTCAACGTATTAAAACACGCGGTAGCTTCAGGGGTTAATTTTATCGATACCGCCGAGGCTTACGGTCCGCAATTGAACGAATCACTGATTAGCGAAGCCTTGGCTCCTTATAAGCCCGGCGTGGTGATCGCCACCAAGGGTGGTTTTACACGTCCCGGCCCCAACAAATGGGTTCCAAATGGCGACCCGTCGTTTATCCGCGAGAACATCGACGGCAGCCTACAGCGCCTCAAGGTGAGCCAGATAGACCTCTGGCAGTTACACCGGTTTGATCCAAAAACACCCATTGAAAAAACACTTGATGCCGTGGCAGAGGCGGTGCAGGCCGGCAAGATCAAATTTGTCGGTTTGTCGGAAGTGACCATCCAGCAGATAGAACAGGCTGAAAAAATACTGCCGATCGTTTCAGTGCAGAACCAGTACAATTTAGGCAACAGGCAATGGGAAGAAATAGTTGATTATACGGCCCGCAAAAACCAGGCTTTCATTCCCTGGTTCCCGCTTGCATCCGGTCCAGATAAACTGGCAGACAAGATCAACACGCTCGCAGCCAAACACCAGGCAACCACCGCACAGATTGCGCTCGCATGGCTGCTTAAAAGATCCCCCAATATCCTGCTGATCCCGGGCACCAGTTCAATCGAACACCTGGATGAAAACATGAAGGCGGCGGATTTACAGTTGTCTGATGACGAGTTCCAGGAATTGGGAGGTAGTTAGCAGTTGGCAATTGGCAGTTGGCAATTTCCAGTTTTCATTTGGCAGTTATCAGTTCGCAATATTCATATGATCATTATCGATTGGCAAATTGCAGTTAATAATTAAATACTTGTACGAAGGTGGTCCTGTAGGCCACCTTTTTTGGGCCGTTACCAACTGAGAATGACCAACAGCCTTTCGAAAAATGACACGGCTAACTGCCAACTGCAAATTGCCAACTGCAAATTGTAAACAGTGCCTCCTGGTTCCCCCCAAAAAAAAGGGCTCCTCCGTAGAAACGGAGCAGCCTCTAACGATTGCTTGCCATATGAAAATCTTCGAAATATTTCTCTGAGCTGGTGTTGAACTTTTTATTCTTTTCTTCCCGCTGTACCCCTCACTCTTTCAACAGGGTAAAAGTACATCGCTTTCGACAACGCACATGATCAACTTATTGCCGGTTTCATGATACCAAACCAGCCGCTTTCCCGCCAGGATGCCCACTGAGTGTGTATTTTATACACATCAAAACGGGATGTCCAACACCATTCATCTCGAAAAGTTCATAAAAATTCATCCCAGGCAACGGCATCATTGCTTTGACGGTTTCCTTTTTTATCTTCGTGGATGAAGCAGATCCTGGTAATCCTTGCGCTGGTTGTTTTACATGTGTCCGGCGAAGCGCAACGCTATCAAAAAATTCACCGCAAAGCAATCGTTGTAGATACGCACAATGATGTATTGTCTGAAGTGATCCTGGAAGGCATGCACCTGGAAGACGACCTGACGGGCAAGGCGCACACTGATTTCATGCGGCTGCAACAGGGCGGGGTTGACGTGGAAGTTTTTTCCATCTGGTGCGACAGCAGTTACGGCAAAGGCACCGGCTTTAACATGGCCAACCGGCAGATCGATTCGCTCTATGCCATCGCGGCGCGGAACAGGTCGAAGATGTCAATCGTACGAACACCGGCGGAATTGTATTCGGCCGTCCGGGCGAAGAAACTGGCCGCTATGATCGGCGTGGAAGGCGGGCACATGATTGAAGACAGGATCGATTACCTCGACAGTCTTTACAAACGCGGTGCACGATACCTGACGCTTACCTGGTCAAACTCCACCTCCTGGGCCACCTCATCGCTGGATGAATCCATCAACCATATTGTAAATGCCAAAAGGGGGCTAAATGATTTCGGGATCGAAGTAGTAAAACACATGAACCAGCTTGGGATGATGGTAGACGTTAGCCACCTCGGCGAGCAGAGTTTCTACGATGTGATGAAGTACACCACCAAACCGGTGATTGCCTCGCACAGTTCGGTATATGCCATTGCGCCGCACCAGCGTAATTTGAAGGACGAGCAAATTAAAGCCATTGCAAAAAATGGCGGCGTGATTCAAATAAACTTTAATTCAGATTTCCTGGACAGCAGTTTTGAAGGCCGCCGACGTGCGTACATGTCTGCCCACCGCGCAGAAATTGATCCGCTGCGGAAAGCGGGCTTCCGGCGCGCTTCGGGCTTTCTGAAAGAAAAATATCCACAGGAGAGCTATGACCTGAGTCCGCCCCTTTCGCAGGTACTCGATCACATTGATTACATCGTGCGGTTGGTGGGTGTAGATTATGTGGGCCTTGGGTCTGACTTTGACGGAATAACATCGTCGCCCAAAGATTTGCAGGATGTGTCGCAGTTTCCGAATATCACGCGCGGCCTGCTTCTGAAAGGGTATTCTAAAAAAGACATCCTTAAAATTCTCGGCGGAAACTTCCTCCGCGTTTTTCAGGTCAATAGCTTGTAAGCACCCTAACAACAACAACTTTAAACTTTAAACTTTAAACTTTAAACTTTAAACTTTAAACTTTAAACTTTAAACCTTAAACCTTAAACTCAACTAGTCTTGCCGAAGCACTTCGAGTGGTGGTTTGCTCAGCAGGCTGCGGCTGTTTGCCAGGCCAATAAATACGGTCAGCAGGCATATTATTACGAAGAGTGCGAGTACCGGGAACAGCGGCGGCGTAAACGTTGTTTCAAAGGTATACCTGGCAAGTGCCCAACTGCCCGCCAGGGCAAGCAGGATGCCGGTGAAAGAAGCCAGTGCGCCGAGGAACAGGTATTCCAGGAAGGTAATGGCAAAAACCTGTCGCCGGCTGGCTCCCAGGGTGCGCAAAAGCACGATTTCCCGCAACCGCTGGTATTTACTGATCAGCACCGATGAAAATAGCACAACCATGCCCGTTAGTATGCTGAAACCTGCCATGAAACGGATCACGAAGCCGATCTTGTTGAATAAATCATCCAGCACTTTCAGCACCAGCCCGAGATCGATGATGGACACATTTGGAAACTGCTGCACAACGGCCCGCTGGAAGCGGATAGAGACCTGCTGCGACGGCACATGCGTGAGCAGCACGTGAAACTGTGGTGCTTCTTCAAGCACCCCTGTAGGAAAAAGTACCAGGAAATTCGGCCGGATGCCTGTCCAGTTAACCTGGCGCAGGCTGCCGACCCTGGTGGTGATCATCGCGCCCTGCACGTTAAAAACAAGCGTATCACCGACACGTATCTTGTTTCGTTTTGCAAATGGTTGTTCCAGCGATACCTGTATCGAGCCAGCAGACGATCTGCCGGTGTACACGCCGTCGACAATGCGTTCAGAAGTG
>JBBSSY010000128.1:0-7874 GCA_038241595.1 Chitinophagales bacterium
AAAAAGCCCACGCCTCCAGATACACATTGATGTCATTCGGGTAGTCATGTTTGCCGCCGATAACCTTTAGCAAAATCACCGAGGGTTTGCCCGTCCGCTGGTATGCAAAACGTTCGATGGTTTTGCCATCCCCCGGATCGGTATCGGGCAGGTTCGTTTTTGCCGGTTCACCGGCGTACCCGTCAAGGTCTGCCCAGTAATGAAAGGTGCGGTCGGTAGATCTCACCTTGCCCAGCTGGGTGCCGGGAATCGACATGTCACCACCATTATACGGGTTGGTCGGATCATTGGTGCCATTGATGATCATGACGCTGATTGGTTTTCTTGCTTCGGGACAATCGAGGTTGCTCGTATCGGGCAAATTAGCGATGACAGCCGTGATCGCCCTGAATTTGTCCGGCGTGGTAAGCGCCAGTTTATAGGCCATGTGCCCGCCACCGGAGGTGCCAATTACGAACACCTTTTTTGGATTGACCCGGTATTTCTTTACAAAATAATCGATCATACGGCTGAAGAACGCATTGTCGTTGATGTTCTCCACATTGGCCGCGGAAGTGGCTGCCCGGCGGCATTCGTTCCAGAACTTTTTATACCCGTCGGGATAAACCAGCAGTACTTTTTCATCCTGTGAGATGGCTTCCAGTTTTTCCGCGCCGTTCATGGCGCCCAGGCCGGTACCGCCCGAGCCATGCAACACGAACACCAGGCTGGCAGGGGCGCTGCCGGCGGTTGGTTTATTAAAATGAAATACCCGCTGGTGGCCTTCGATCGATATCGAATCGCTGGCTGGCTGGCTCGTACACGAGATGAATGACACAACGAATATTATTATTAGCGGGCAGTACCGCAGCAATGTCTTACACATAAATGATTAAAATTTGTGTGGTTAGCGGATCAGCACGACCGTGCCCTTTTTCATAATTTTCTGGTCAAGATAAGTGATCCCGGCAACAAGATAAACAAAGGTTCCGGATTGTTGCGGCACACCATGCAGGTTGCCGTTCCATCCTTCGCTGGGCTCGCTGGTACTGTACACCAACTGCCCCCACCGGTTGAACACTTTAAAACTGTCCAATCTTTTTATACCCGCGAGGATCGGTTTTAATACGTCATTGCTGCCGTCACTGTTAGGGGTAAACGCAGACGGTACAAATATTTCAGGCAATGTTTTAAAAACGGTTATTTTAATCACATCATTTGCAGAACAGGCGCCCTTGCTTACGCGAACCGAATAACTGATGCTATCGGTGGCGGTGCCTAACCGTGCAACCGGGTTGGCTAGGAAGGGGTTGCTAAGCCCCGTAGCCGGCGACCACTGGTAACTGCTGCCACCGGTGGCTTGCAGCTGCAGCGGCTGCCCCGCAACTACCACGGTGTCGTTCCCCGCGAACGCGGGTATGCGTGGCAAGACCGATACCAGCACGGTATCACGCGAAGGCTTCGGGCAGCCGATTACGTCGTAGGCGGTTAGTACGTACCGCGTGGCTTGCAATGGGCGGGCAACCGGAGTCAGCGTGCCGGCGTCCTGCAGGCTTGCCAACGGCGACCAGGTGTATGAACTGGCGGTCACGGATGCACGCAGTTGGGCAAATGTGCCATAGCATATAATAGTGTCGTTGCCGGCTGCCACTGCAGGATAGGGAACAACGTGTACCCGGGTAGACGTTGTTGCCTGGCATTTTCCCAGGTTCGCGACCACCTGGTATACTTGGTCGGCTTGCGGTGCCACATGCGGATTTTTTAGCAGCGCATTGTTCAGTCCAATGGCAGGCAGCCACTGATACTGCAAACCGGCACTCACCGGGCGCAGCAGGATGCTGTCGGTTTGACAAATGGTGGTATCTGCCGGCAGCGTAACCGAAATGCCATCCAGCACATTTACGCGGATGGTGTCTTTCGCGACACAGCCCTTTTCATTGAGTGTGACGACGTAGTCGGACGTTACTTTCGGAAACACGAGCGGCGATGCCGTTTCGCTGTTCAGGATATTGACGCCGGGCGACCAGGAAAAATTACCGGTGCCGGTGGCACGCAATAAGAGCGTATCGATGCTGCAGATTAGCGTATCGCTGAAAGGCAGGGTGAGCAGTGGCTTGTCGGATACCACGACGGTTTGGATGGCGGTGTCCAGGCATCCCTTGCTGGTGCCGACTGTTAAGGTTACCTGGTAACTGCCCAGGGTATTGTATGCATGTGTGGGATTGGGTGCCGCGGACATATTCGCCGCGGTATAATTGTCACCAAAATCCCACTGCCAGTTATTTACTTCTCCATACCTGGTGGTGGTCAGGTCGGTAAATTCGAATGGTGTTTCAAAGCAACTGCCTGTTGCCCGGAAGGCTGGTGTAAAACCCGGGTACACGATAACGTCGGATACGGTGGAATCCTCACAACCGGCAACCGACTGCACTTTCAGCCGCAATACGAACCTGCCCGTATCGGGGTAGGTAAAGACAGGGGTGGGTGAGGTGGAAACGTCGGTGGTAGAACCGGTCACTCCGAAGTCCCAGAAGTACCGGCTTGCATTGTTAGAAGTAGATTCGTTCCTGAATGTAAAAGTAAAATCATCGCAATTGATGTAGGAGGGCTTCAGCGCGGCGGCAGAGAGCGAGCAATCGGCCACTGTAACCTGCACTTCTTTTTTACTGGTGCCAATGAGCACGCCGTTTCTTGATTCAAACACGTTTACAGCGATCACGTACGAACCAAGCGTTCCCGGCGCGATGCCGGAAATCATCCCGGTTTTTGAATCAATGGTTACCCTGCTGCCCAGGGGCAGTAATGCGGAGAATGCGGCCTGGTATGGTACGTCTGCATATGGCGGCCCGGTGGGTGGATTCGGCTGTCGCGTCTGCATATTGCCCCCTGATTTGGCAGCGGTAAATGCATAGGTCAGCTGATCGCCGTCTTTATCGGTGGCACCGAAATCGAGGCTGAAAAAGGCATTGTGACAGATCACAACGGTGTCTTTCTGCGCGAATACAGGGCTGTTATTGGTGTGATAATCCACGCCATTGATGATGCCGGGGATTACGTTGGTATTGGTGATGCCGTAACTGGCAGAATTCGGAATGTTGATGATGCCACCGATGCGGCAGCACTCCTGCTCCGTAATCACAAAGCCGCCGGGGCTGTCGGCCAGTTCGGTTTCAGCAACGTATGTCACCACCACATAACAAACTTTGGGTGGCTGGCTGATGCAGGGGTTAAAATCGGCTTTCTGGATGATGATCTGGCTGGTTTGCGGAATGGTCAGTGTTTTTATCAGGCCGCCGTTTCCGGCATTGAAAATACCTACGAAGGATTCGCTTTCAATAAACTGCGTGCCATCGCAATCGATATAATGTTTAGCGGTGATCCGGTACTTTGAACTGCCGACCAGCGATCCCTGCCCGATATACTCATAGGTGATGGAGCCCCCTTTGCCATGACGCGCGAATGCGGTCACCACAAGCATCATACTTGAAATCAGCAGCAGGAAAGGTCTCAATGTCGCATGAGGTTTTGGGTAAATGATATCTCTCCTTAAATTTAAAGATTAACGGTCGAACCCGGGGGATTATTTGACCGGGTCGTCACTACCACTCCCCGGGAAAGTATTTTGCCTGTGGATTTTTTAAAAAAGGTGTTTACATTACACTAATTTTAGAAGCGCTTAAGCATGTTGAAACATCCGGGCCGAAAACCAGGAGGAAGGATAGGAGTCATTTCGACGGGGATACATTGGATCAGTTTGCCACAGCCCATACGTATATTACCATTCGCCGAATTCATCATCCATAACAGGTTGCCACGTACTTACCGCTTAAAGTAACGATTGCTCCATGGGCCAAGAAGACAATGTAAACAGTGACCGTGTCGTCCCGTCATTCAATGCGGTGATGTTTGATGACGCCGCTTTCGAAATATTTTTCCGGAAGCATTTTACACCCCTTTGTGCGTATTGCCAATATAAATTCGGATTTGATCTCGACCTCGCCAAAGACACCGTCCACAGCGGCTTTATCAAATTATGGGAAAACCGGCAAACAATCTCTCCCGAACTATCGATTAAGGCATACGTGTATAAAATCATTACAAACATCAGCCTCGACCTGCTGAAACGCGAAAAAGTCAAACGCAAGCATATCCGTTTCATCCAGGAGCACGCCATTGAAGGCAGTATCGACAATGATTACAACACAGTCGATTACAAACAGCTTGGCGTTCATATTGATAAAGCGGTGTCGGAATTGCCCGAGCAGATGCGCAAGGTTTATGAACTCTGCCGGTACAAAGAACTGAAGTGTTCTGAAACAGCCCTCGTTCTTGGTATTTCAGTAAAGACCGTAGAAACACAAATGAGCCGCGCGCTGGTTAAACTCCGTCAAAAACTTTCGTATTACCTGGTTACCTCATTGCTGTTGTTTTTATTAGGCAGAACGTAAATTCCTTATCGCTCCATCCTGTTGCCAATCCTCAGCTTAATATAAAAATAATTTACCTCTTTGTAAGGGTTGCGTGGTGCAAACTCGTATAATATCAAATAATGCAAGAAAATAGCGCACTAGACGAATTGTTGGTTGGGTTCATACTAAAAGAACTGGATGCGGAAGACGAGGCGTTTGTACAACAACTCATTTCTGCGAGCGAGGAAAACCGGTTGTATTTTGAGAAACTCGAAAAAACGTGGAAGCTGGCAGGCACGAAAGAGGTATTTGAGCAGGTAGATATAGACGAGGAATGGAAACATTTTGAGCAGTCGATTGCCCGGAAAGCGCAAAGGCTGATTCCTGTCAAATCTCCGGAAATCAAGGTTGACAGCGTACCGCAGGAGGAATTCCCTCAAAAAAAATCGGTATTGAAAAAACTGCTGTTATCCCTTGCGGTGGCAGCTACTATATTGCTGGTCGTCACCTGGGGCTGGAAGTACGTTCAACCAATGGGAAGTTCCGTGCAGACCCGGGCGAAAAAAGAAACGCCCGCAACAACCACCGAGGTCTTTCGCCATCACGAAGTCAATCACACAGGCAAAATCCGCCGGTTGTTGCTTCCCGACGGTTCGCAGGTCGTTTTGTTCAAGAACAGCGAAATCAGATACCAGGAACCATTCGCAGCAAACCGCCGGGATATAAACCTGGTCGGAAAAGCAACTTTTAAAGTGGCCAAAGATGCGGCCAGGCCATTTACGGTTTTCAGTTCCGACCTGGCCACCACGGCCATCGGCACCCATTTTACCGTTACCGCCTATGCGCAGTTTAAGCACTTCAGCGTTCGGTTGAATGAAGGTAAGGTGGTGGTTAGATCGGCGAACCTGGTACATCGCACGCTGAAATACGATTACTACCTGTTGCCTGGCCAGGAACTGGTTTACAATCATTTGAACTTCACCGCAAAGCTTGTCAATTTCTTCGCAAAGGACAAGCCGGCGGCTCGGGTTGCTGCCTTGCCGGTTATGCCCGACGATCTTTCAGTTCCGGAAAACCTCAAGGGTTCCTGGTACATGTTTAATAACCAGGGGCTGGGAGAAGTATTCGATCAATTGCGGGTTATGTTTAATGTCGACATTGTGTATGCCAAAAAAGACGTGCGTAATATGTATTTTATCGGCAAGTTCGATAAAACCGATTCTTTGCACACGATCCTGGAACAGATTGCCAGGCTGAATAATTTTAAGGTAACCCGAAAAAAAGACAAGTATATCATTACAAAATAGTTTTGACCCTTGGCGGTCGAGCAAGTATGAAGTTGTTCATTTAACCAAAACAAAGTTTCATTCTAACACCAAAACTGCTACATATGAAAATAAACCGATTAATGTCCGGGGCCATTCTGGGTGCCCTGTTGACGCTGTTGATGTTAGCGTGTTACGCACCCGTTGCCTGGGCACAGGGTGCCCCCAGTGTTGTTAACGGCATGGTGCAAAGCAGCACCAATGAGCCCCTCGCGGGCGTTTCCGTGGTTATCCGCAACACAAAAACAAATTTTACGTCAGGCCTGAGTACGGAAGCAAACGGGAGTTTCACGTTTACGCGTATCCCCGCGGGCGGTCCTTACAGTTTTACGATATCTGCCGTTGGTTATGAAAGCCAGACGCTCGCCGGCTATAACGTCAAGGAAGGCTCAACGCTTTCTTTGATGGTAAAGATGGGGTTGTCTTCCGCCTCCCTCGACCAGGTAGTGGTGGTTGGTTATGGAACGCAGAAAAGAAAAGACCTTACCGGTTCGGTGGGTTCGCTGGCTGCCAAAGAAATTAAAGACCTTGCTGTCACCCGTGTTGAACAGGCGTTGTCGGGACGGGTAGCAGGTGTGCAGGTGAAACTGGCAAATGGCCAGCCGGGTTCAGCACCGCAGATCAGGATCAGGGGCATCGGCAGTATCTCTGCTGGTGTAGATCCATTGTACGTGGTTGACGGATTTCCGACAGACAACATCCAGACGTTAAACCCAAATGACATCGAGAGCCTGGACATCCTGAAAGATGCTTCCGCTACCGCGATCTATGGTTCTCGCGGATCAAACGGCGTAGTGATCATCAACACGAAACGGGGCTCCACCGGGAAACCGAAAATCAGTTTCGATACGTATTTCGGGCTGCAGGAAGTCACGCGCAAACCTGAATTCTTAACGGTGAGGGAGCAGGCAGATTATTATTACAACTCGATCCGCAACCGCAACATTGACCTCGGCAACAATGTGACGGGTGATCCGACTACCTGGGCCATCCGGGTGCCGCAAACACCGCTCGATGTGTTGTCGGGCAAGAATACCTACAATGTCAACGCCCTGGACTCGGTACTGAGAACCGCCCCGCAGCAGAGTTACAACCTGTCCATCTCCGGCGGCAATGAATTTGTTAAGTATGCGATCAGCGGCGAATACCTCAACCAGCAGGGTATTATCATCAACAGCAAGTTCCAGCGCTATTCGCTGCGTGCCAATATCGATGCGCAGCTCACGAAGCGTTTATCCGTGAAGGTGAATCTCAATCCTTCTTATATTATTAATAACAATGTCATCGCGCAGGGTGGTGGCGCGGGTGCTTCCGCCAGCATCATCGGGTCGGCCACCTCCGCACAACCGTATTATCCGCTGCACAATCCAGACGGCAGCTATTTCGTGTACCAGACCATCGATGCATCTACCGACCTGTACAATTCACTGGCCCTGGCGGAGCAGAAAAAAGACATTTCCACACGTACACGGATCCTTGGAAATATCAGTGCGGATTACCGCCTCTTCGACGGGCTGCGGTTGAACATACTCGTGGGTGCCACCTCCAACAATACCAAGGGGTCTACGTTCACGCCGCAGATACCGGCCTTCCTGAACGCAGTGGCGCAGGGTTCGGACAACGCGATGTCGCAATACAACTGGCTGGCTGAGTACACCGCGAACTATACTAAAACCTTTGGCAAACACAGCATCGCGGCTCTCGCAGGTTATACGGTACAGGAAGATGTGCTGGATTCCAATTATTTCTACAGTACCAATTACCCCAATAACCTGGTAACCTCATTAAGTGCGGTGAGTGGCATCGTCACCAACGGTACGGCTTCCAGGGCCGAATGGTCCATTGTTTCGCAACTGGCCAGGGTGAATTATAACTATGACGGCAGGTACTTTATCACCGCTTCCATACGCCGCGACGGTTCCTCCAGGTTCGGTGCCAACAACCGCTACGGCTATTTCCCGTCTGCGGCCGTAGCCTGGCGCGTATCGGATGAAAATTTCTTCAAAAATATTGGGTTCATCAATGAACTTAAGTTGCGTGCCAGTTACGGGCGAACCGGCAATAACAATATAGGCAACTATGCCTCCCTCGCTACGATCAATTACATCAAATATACAACCGGTGGCGCCGCCGTTGGCGGTTTTGCGCCGGGCGCCATACC
>JBBSSY010000129.1:0-7803 GCA_038241595.1 Chitinophagales bacterium
GCATCGGAGTTGTCATTGGTAGTACCCGTTTTACCACCCATTTCAGCGGCGCCAACACGAGCGCGCAAGCCTTTCGCGGTGCCGATATCTACCACACCCTGCATCATTTTATACATGGTGTAGGCAGATGATTCGCTCACAACCTGGTTGATCTGGGAAGAAAAACCTTCCAGTAGGTTGCCATTTCTATCTTCAATGCGAGAGATGTAAATCGGTTTTGTGCTGTACCCGCTGTTGGGAAACATGGTATAGCCCCACAACATCTCATACAAAGAGAGGTCGCAGGAACCGAGCGCGATTGACGGGTAAGGTTCTACTTTCGTTTGGATATTTATCCTTTTCAGAAAATCCACGAAACGTTTAGGTGTTACCTGTTTCATAATGTAAGCAGCAACTTCATTTATAGACCAGGTTAAGCCGCTGGCCATGGTTCGCGTGCCAGACCGGCCGGTATTCTGGTTAGGCACCCATCCAAAACCCGGGAAATACTGCGCACTCTGTTCACACTGTGTTTCAGGCGTAAAGCCATCCTCAATGGCCTGGCAATATAAGAATGGTTTTATCGCAGACCCCACCTGCCTTTTTGTATTAATGTTGGCATGGTCGAACTTGTACGTCTTAAAATCAATTCCGCCCACCCAGGCCTTAAGTTCGCCGGTTATCGGATCCATCACCGAAAAGGCGGTCTGCATCATCTGGTGATTATATTTGATAGAATCCATCGGCGTCATCACGGTGTCCGTTTCTCTTTTTGAATTCCAGGCAAACACTTTCATCTGCGTTTTCTTGTTAAAACTGCTCCTGATCTCTTCGTCTGTCAGGCCGTCCTCTTTGAGATTTTTCCATCGTTCGCTTACCCGCATGGCTGCTTCCAGCCTGTTTTCATGACCTTTCCAGACTTTACCCGATTTGATGAAACTTTGGGCACTCATCACTTTTTGCAGGCTCGGCATGTGACGCGCCACCGCTTCTTCTGCGTACAACTGCATACGCGGGTTGATGGTTGTGTAAATCTTTAAGCCGTCTTCGTAAATATTATATGGTTCGCCGGTGGTGGGATTATTATGCTCACGGCACCACTTTTTAAGGTCTTCGCGTACCACTTCGCGGAAGTAAGGGGCGAGGCCGGAATTTTCATCTAATTTTTTATATTTCAGGTCAATCAGGCGGCTTTTGATCGTGGAAGCCTCAGCTGCACTAAGGTATGCATTGCGAACCATCTGGTTGATAACGGTATTTCGCCGTTCATAAGCCGCTTTTGGATTGCGACGCGGGTTGTACAACGTGTTGCCTTTCAGCATGCCAACCAGAACAGCCGCTTCTTCGATGTTTAGCCTGTCTGGTTCTGTCGAAAAGAACGTGCGGGAGGCATTGCGGATACCATACACGTTATCACCAAAAGGAACCGCATTGAGGTAAAGCGCAATAATTTCCTGTTTTGTAAAATTCCTCTCCAGCCTGATGGCAATGATCCACTCCTTGATTTTTTCGATGATGCGAAGTGCAATGTTTTTCGAACCCTGGTCGAGCAGCGCCTTAGCCGTCTGCTGGGTGATGGTGCTTCCACCGCCGTCCTGACCGAGGAAAAGGATTGCGCCAAAAAAGCGCTTGGCATCGATACCCGAATGGCTGTAAAAACGTTCGTCTTCTGTGGCTACCAGGGCATGAACTACATGTTTTGAAATGTCCCTGTATTCTACGATGCTGCGGTTGCCCCGTTCGCGGTAGTATTTGCCCATCAGGGTGCCGTCGGCAGCAAGTACCTCAGATGCTTCGATGATTGACGGATTTTCAAGTTGAGCCAGCGAAGGCATCTTGCCAAAAGCGCCGAAAACAATCAGAACCAGAAGCAGGATGAATGCTGCCGTACCAGACAGAAATATTTTCCAGAAGAGTACATTGTATTTATAGGTGGGTTTCGAAGGTTTTTTCCTCATGTCAAAAAAATAATGAATGCTAGTGCAAATATTGTACGCAAAAGTACAAAATGTACGGTGAGGGGGCGAGCAAAGAAACCTTAATGTTTGCCATTAGCGGACAGGGGAGTAGTCGTTCGCCGGAAAGGGGTCGCGGAAGCGCCGCCACATTCACGAATTATTAGCATAGGGTCTCCCGCACTTTCTCCCTGGCGGAAGCATAAAATTTATACGTCAAGGCAAATTTCCTGTGCGTATTAAGTTGCGGGCCAATGCCGTTAAAACTTTGTGGGGTACAGTTGTTTAAGAAACAGTTTGTACGCGGGTACATTCTTTTTAGTCTTCAGCACCTCCAGGTTTGAGGAGGAAATCAGGATGAAACTGTATTTCTGGGCATTTAACCAGGGTACAATTTCGGTTTGACTGACCAACCGCGTTTTTTCTACGTAATCAAGTGCTGCCGCCGCGTCGGGGAACCCGCTCATGACCACCAGCTTGGTATCGTCTGACAGCGTATAGGGTGAGGTATCGATTGGTTTGCCGTTGTATCGTTCCCGGTTATAGCGGTTAAAAGCATTTCTTGCTTCTGCAACATAAACCGGATCGACCTTGTCGAGGACGATCGCCACATAGTGACTTTCAGCAGCGTTATCAGTATAATTTGCATTGGCCACCTTCGCTTTGGAAACCGCCTGAACGGTGTCTGTTTTCTTTGGTGGTGCTGTCACCACCGATGGCCGCGCTTTTGGCGTATCGACAAGCGGTGGAGCAACTCTCTTTTTCTGTTGGGCGGCGAGGCGCGCAGCAAGTTCATCTGCTTCCTGTTGCTGCTTTATTAACGCATCGGCCGCAAGTGCGTCCTGTTTTTGTCTTTCAGCCAGTTCTTTTGCGGCGGCGTCTTCGCGTTCTTTTTTATGTTTGAGTTCAGCCGTGGCAATTTCATCCTGTTGTTTTTTCTGTTCTGCTTCGCGTCGGGCAATTTCTTCCTGTTGTTGTTTTTGTTTCAATTCCCTGGCAGTTATTTCTTCCTGCTGTTTTTTCTGTTCCGCTTCGCGTCGGCCAATTTCTTCCTCCTGTTCTTTTTGTTTCAATTGCCTGGCAGCAATTTCTTCTTGTTGCTGTTTCTGCTGTAATTCACGGGCGGCAATTTCTTCACGTTCCTTTTTCTGTTGCAGTTCACGGGCGGCGATCTCTGCTTCCTGCGATTTTTTCTGCAGGCTGTCTTTTTGCGCCAGGGCAGCCTGTTCCCGTTTCGCTTGCAGTTCTTTGGCTGCGTTTTGCGCCTGTTCAATTTTTGCTGCCAGTTCTTTGGCAGTACGATCAGCAGATTCTCGCTGTGCAATTAATTCTTTTGCTGCCAGTTCTGCCTGATCTTTTTTAGATTTCAGTTCCTGGGCGGCCTGTTCTTTCTGTTGCTTTTTAACCAGCAGCTCTTTTGCCGCTTTTTCAGCATCTAATTTTTTTTGCTGATCCTCTTTACTCATGACGGCACCCTGCGCCATTACCGGCCGGTTGTTGGTTTCTTCGCCCGGCATTTCCAGTTTAAGATTGGTGAGGTAGTCTTCGATTTCCTTGCGGCGACTTAGTACCGCCAGCAGGTTGTTTGTTTTCGAGAACATGGGTGAAGATGGAAAGAGCTGCAAGATTTTACCCAAAATGGTTCGGGCGGTGCTATCTTCCCGCTGGCGGATAAAATAGACGCCTTCGATGTACAATAATTGAGGTGTCCAGTAATTTTCGCCATACACACTATCGGCCTGTTTCTTCATCACCAACGCATCCTTGAACTGTCCTTCAATAAACAGGTCGTAAATCTTCTCATATAGTTGAGTGGCCTTTGTTTTAAGCAAACTGTCAGGTGACTGTGCGAGGCTTGTAATTTTCATCAGGCTGCCAAATTTACCACCAGGGTACTTCGAGGTCAGCAACTGTTTCATCTTTGCCTGGTTGCCGGGGTTGCCGGTTTTGCTATAGCAATAAGACAGGTTGAACAAGGTCTCTTCCATGTGACCGGTGGCAGGAAAGGTATTAAGTAGTTTCTCAAAAGCGGTGATGGCCGATGGGTAGTCCTCGAGGCCATCCATATATGCCTTTCCGAGAGAAAAGAGGGCATTTTCAGTGGAGTCAAGCGATACCTTTTGTTTTTCCGGTGTCAGCGGCAGTTTTTCCAGGAAAGCATCGTAGGTAAGTTCAAGGGGTACGTAAGGAGTCGCAGCCTTGGCGCCGTTCCCGGCAATTTGCAGCTGCGGCTGCGACGACCTTGAGATGGCCGCTTGCCGGCGCCAATTATCCGCATTGGGCCGCGTACCCCATTTTGCCTTAAAATCGGTGGCACCCTTGCTTTTTTGTCCGGCGTTGGCGAAATACCAGTCACCCTTCGAGGAACTACCGAACAGATCCGGCGCACCGCCCGGACCGCCGAGATTGCCCTTATCCAGTATGCGGGAATCATCTTCCCGCACGCCCTGTGTCTTGCGCAGCTGTTTAACCAGCGATTTGATAAATACTTCGCGTTCTTTTTCAGGCATGGCGGCAACGCGTTGCAGGCTGTCCTGGCGCTCCACTATGGAAGCTTCGTATACGATCCGCTCGAGTGCAGTTTTGCGGGTTACGAAAGCCTTCTCGTCGGTAAGTTGAAGCAATGGCACATTTACGCTATCGTAGTAGCTTTTAGCGTCACCATATTTCTTCAGATCGAAACTGATGTCGCCCATATAAATAAAAGACCGGCTTTTCTGTACGGGGTTATCTATGCTGCTCTTCACGCTTCTCTGCAGCAACATGATGGCACCTTCCGGATTTTTGCGCTCCAATTCAATGGTAGCTGCCGTGTAATAAATGATGTCGCGATAGGAAAGATAGCGATCTTTCCGCGCCATTTTTACCAGGTCCTCGATGGCCTCATTGACCGCTTTTTCGTTGGTAAGGTCCTGTCGGATGGCATTTAGCCGGGCATAAACTTCCAGCACCGGGTTCAGCGTGTGGGAGATCGTTTTGTTGAAAAATTTTTCTGCAAGGTCGTGTTTGCCGGTCAGTTCGTATAACTGACCGATCAGGTATTCCCAGCGTGCCCGTTCCTGTTTGTTTTCTGCGTTGTCAAGGGCTTTTTCCAGGTGATAGGCGGCGCTGTCATAGGCCTGCTGGATGTAAAACCGGTTAGCCTGCACCTCTTCGAGTTCGGCGTTGAGCCGTTTTGGGAAGGCTGGATCCGTTTTCAGCGTTTCGATCAGGCCACCCGCCTCGGCGAGGTCGTTATTGGCGAGATAAGTTTTAACCTGCCAGATCAGCGACTCATTGCGGCTCGGCGGCTCACTGAAGGCCTTCGTAAGCACCCCTGTTTTTTCCCTCGTGGAAATCGAAAAAGCGCTGCCACCGGTTTCTGCATTGCTACCGATTACTTTGTCGTACCCATCTTTTTCCTTTGGAGAAAAAGTGTAATTGATGTACTGGAAGGTGAGATAGGCAGAATCAAGCTGATTCCTTAAATAATATGCTTTTCCAATCAGCAGGTAAAGGTTGTCGACCCAGTCATTGCGGAGATCATGGATCAGGATACCTGCGGTGGCCTTATAGATAACGGAATCAAGGTCGCTTTTATAACCAGCTGTGGTTTGAAGGCTATAATTGTAAAAGGGGAGCAGCCTGCTGTAATCGTCCCGGTTCGCCTCCTTGGCACGGGTGATGATTTCATTCAGCCGGTTGTTGGCATTGAAATAGAAATTATAATGGGTAACGGTGTTCTGCATAAAGCGACGCGGAACCGTAAACTTCTTGTTGCCTGTTTTCTCCGAGGCCAGGGTTTTATTTTCGAATTTGGGCGGTTTTTTCAAATCGAAGGTCAGGCTGGGTTGCGCAAGCGCATCAGCAAAGGTGAAAAGAAGAGATAATATGGTTATCGATATTGTTCTGACCAAATCGGGTATTTAAGCGGAGCAAGCTAGGATGTTATTAACTGAATACCCGGAAAATTATTTTATAAATTTCTTAATATTTTACAATTTTCGCCCTCCGGATTGGTAAGTTGTACCTTTGGGGCAATCTAAATGACATTATGGCTATACAAGACGCCGATACATCCCTCAAAAGACTGACCAACCGTTATCGCCTGGTGATCATGAATGATGATACCTATGAAGAAGTGGTTACCTTTAAGCTCTCGAGGATCCGGGTGTATGTAATATTAAGTACGCTTTTCATATTGTTGACCGGATTAACGGTCGCGCTGATTGTTTTCACCCCGATAAAAATGTATATCCCAGGTTATGGCGATGTAAGCAATATGAAAGCGCTCCGTGAACTGAAGATCAAAACAGATTCACTGGAACATGCCATGGTTTATAAGGACCAATACCTAAAAAACTTAAAGAGTGTGCTCGAGGGAGATGTGGCGGTAACGCTTGATACGACGGCTTTGAATATACCCGTTCCTGAAAAAACAAACGACTAACCTCATTTTCTTTTGAAAAGAAACTATGGCAACGCAGCCTACAAATAAAAATTCCGACCTTTTAAAATATGCCGGACTGGCGACCCAGTTCCTGGTTTCTATTGGCTTGTCGGTTTTTTTTGGTTTTAAACTGGATTCCTGGTTGCGAATAGGCTTCCCGGTTTTTGTCTGGGTGATACCTTTAGTAGTAATCATAGCGATGATTTATAAACTGGCAAAAGAAACTGGGAATAATAAATAATATGCAGTTGAAGCGCTTAAGGCCTTTTGTGCCTGTATTGATTTTATTCGCCTCCGTATCTGGTATGGCAGTAGTTTTCCAGCGGTTCCTGGAAAAATATTCAGTCAGCCAGGAATTGTTGATTGTCGGCAATATCATTTTGTTTTTGGTCACTTTTCTTTCTTTTTTTCTCTACCGACGGGCGCTCACTGCCGGCTCAACGGCAAACTTCCTGGGCAACGTGTATGGCGGCTTGTTTCTAAAACTCTTTGTATGCCTGATCGCAGTTTTTGTTTACATCTTCACGATGCGTACGGCGATTAATAAGTCAGGGTTGTTTATCCTTATGTTTCTTTACCTGCTATATACCTTTCTGGAGGTTTCCATTTTAATGAAGTTAAGCAAGCAGGAAAAGAATGCCTAAGAGAGAAGCACCCCTTACCTCCCTGCAGGATTATATTCCATTAGAAGCGGCACCGCTTATCTTCGAATACCTTAAACAGTACAAGGTTCATCTTACCATCACAAAAAATCGAAAATCGGTGTTGGGCGACTACCGTCATGCGCATGGTGAAAAAAACCATCGCATCAGTATTAACGGTGACCTGAATAAATATTCATTCCTGATCACCCTTATCCACGAGTTGGCGCATCTTGTTACATTTATTCGCTACTCAAACCAGGTGATGGCACATGGTAAGGAATGGAAAAGCGTCTATCGAAGCCTGTTGATAAAATTTCTTCAACCATCTATATTTACGGCGGATATCTTACAGGCACTGGAACGGTCTTTGCATAATCTTCCAGCAAGTAGTTGTGCAGACGAGAACCTGATGCGTATATTGATGAAGTACGACGAAAAGGAAGGTGGACTGGTGTTGATAGAAGCGGTTCAAGATGAGACATTGTTTGTTACGGGAGACTCAAGAATTTTCAGGAAAGGGCCCCGGTTGAGGAAACGTTTTCAATGTGTGGAAGTTAGTACCGGCCGAACATATTTGTTTAGTCCTTTGTATGAAGTTACACCGCTTGGAACCTTGTGATTTTTAAAAAAGCTACTGTGAATGTAATGGAGAAAAAAAATAGTATAACTGTCCCTTTAAAACCTCAGCGTTCATTCCCCCTGAATATTTTTAAAAAACCTTACTCTTCAATTTTTAATACCTCTGGATTTGTTTATTAACCATTTTAATTATTATCTAAAATCTGAAATCATGAAA
>JBBSSY010000130.1:0-7776 GCA_038241595.1 Chitinophagales bacterium
AAAGGATTTTTTACTGGATTTTTATATGACTTTATTGCAACCGGCGTTATAAATACCAACCTCGGTTCCCTCACCAGTGATATTTCGATGAAGATCGCAACCGGTGGCGCGTCCACCTACCAGGGAAAAATCAACACCCGCGGTTTCAACATTGGGACACTGTTCGATTATCCCCCACTCGGCAAGATTGTCTTTGATGGCAACATAAAGGGAAACGGGTTTAAATTCAAGGCACTGCAGGCTACCCTGAACGGGAATGTGCAGCGCATCGATTATAACGGTTACACCTACTCGAACATTAAAGTAAACGGCACCATAGCCAAAAGGTTGTTTAACGGTGAACTGGTAGCGGCCGATAGCAACCTCGCCGCCAACCTGAGCGGCCTCATCGACTTTACGCAGGCGCAGCCCCGCTTTGACTTGTCGGCCACCATCGATAAAGCGAACCTGCAAAGTCTTAAATTATACAAAGACAATATTGACGTAAACGGCACCATCAAGCTGAACTTCACCGGATCTACCATCGATAATTTTGCCGGATCGGCCAAGGTCTTTAACGCGGCCATCTTCCACGATGGCAAACAATTGTCTTTCGATTCACTCTTCCTGCAATCTGAATTCCACGGCGACAGCAAACAAATTACCGTTTCCAGCAACGAGCTGGATGCCATGCTTGTTGGTGATTTTTCCATCAAGGAACTGCCAATCGCCTTCCAGACATTCCTCTATAATTATTTTCCCAGTTATATCAACCCGCCGAAGAAACTGATCAACAGCGAAAATTTTACCTTCGTTGTAACCACGCGTAAAATTGATGATTACATCGCCCTCGTCGATAAAAATCTACGCGGCTTTAATAACAGCAGCCTCAGCGGACGCATCAACCTGCAGCAAAATCTTTTCCACCTGGATGCGGATATACCGCAATTCAACTATAAAAATGTAGCCTTTCACAATGTACACGTGCAGGGTCGCGGCACGCTGGATACGATGACCCTCAACACGCTGATCGCCGACGTACTGGTGAATGACAGCCTTCATTTCCCTGGCACCGCGATCAATGTGCAGTCGAGCCACAACCTGTCAAAAGTCAATATCGTTACCAGCGCGAGCCAGGCCCTCAACGCGGCCAATATTTCGGGGCAGGTGGTCACTTCTGAAAACGGCGTGCGCATCCTGTTTAATCCCTCCACCTTTGATATTAATGGTAAAAAATGGACGATCGATAATAACGGCGAACTTACGCTCAGCAATGAGCTGGTGACATCCGACGGCCTGCGGATCTATAACGATGACCAGGAAATTTACATCACCTCGCAGCCGTCTTCTATTGGCAGCACCAACGACTTGCAGATCGTGCTGAAAAAAATAAACATCGGTGATTTTGTCCCCTTCTTTACAAAAGATTACCGCCTTGAAGGGCGGCTGGACGGCACCGTGAGCGTCGCCGACCTCCTTGGCAATTTGCATGTCGCTGTGCAGGCGGATGCCTCCCAGTTCCGGCTCGATGATGATTCGCTCGGCAGCATAAAAATAAATTCCAATTACACGAAGAACACCGGCAAAGTAACGGCGAAGCTCATATCCAACAATGAAAATTATGCATTCGACATGGATGCGGTCGTTAATGTCATGGACAGTGCGTCCCAGGACCTCGACCTCAAATTCAACCTGCGCAATACCAGCATCCACCTGTTGGAAAAATACCTCGACGGTATTTTCAGCCGGCTTTCGGGATTTGCAACCGGCAGCCTGGAAGTGGTCGGCCCGCCCAAAGCGTTAAAATACCTGGGCGACCTGCAACTGAGTAATGGCGGACTGATGGTGGATTATACCAAATGTTACTACAAGATACCCAGCGCACACGTGTTGTTGAAAGATGGCGCTATTGACTTCGGCAGCTTTACCATCAAAGACACCCTCAACAACAGCGCTACCCTCGAAGGCGGCCGGCTGGAACATGAAGGCTTTAAAAACCTGGTGTTCGATTTCAACCTGAAAACAAACCGCCTGCTTCTCCTGAACACAAAGGCCGCTGACAATAACCAGTTTTACGGCACGATGATCGGCCGGGTAGACATGAGTTTCACCGGTCCGCTGGAAGATATGCAGATGACCATCAAGGGTGCACCGACCGACACATCCAACATTTACCTGCCAATCAGCAGCAGCCGGGAAAGCGGCAATGCGGGCTTTATCGTGTGGAAAGTCTACGGCCGCGAAATGCAGGCGAAAGATTATAAACTGCGTGAAAGCAACCTGACGGTCTCACTTGACCTCACGGCCAACCGATATGCCAACGTCTTCGTGATCCTGGACGATCTTACCGGTGACATCATCGAGGCGCAGGGCACCGGCAATCTGAAGATCAGGGCAGGCACAAAAGAAGACATGACGATGAGCGGGCGTTACAATATTGAGCGGGGTAATTATACCTTTACTTTTCAGTCACTCAAACGAAAGTTTAAGCTGAAGGAGGAGGCGGGCAGTTATATCTCCTGGAACGGCGACCCGGCACAGGCAAATATCGACATCGAGGCCGAATATGTAGCCGATAATGTTCGCTTCAGTGACCTGTTAAATGGCTCGAGCCTGGCAGGAGCAGCCAATGAAGACGTAAAACGCTACCGGGGTAAGGTGCTGGTCATTGCTACCCTTACCGACCAGCTGACACATCCCAACATTGCCTTTCGCATCGAACTGC
The DNA here is from genome assembly GCA_038241595.1 of Chitinophagales bacterium. Taxonomy (GTDB): domain Bacteria; phylum Bacteroidota; class Bacteroidia; order Chitinophagales; family Chitinophagaceae; genus JADCRZ01. Next base: position 2,705 of record JBBSSY010000130.1, read on the forward strand.
CACAAAATAGCCCGATCCGGACCAGTCCCGACGTGGCGACCATTTTTTCCTTTATCGAAAATGATATCAATGAGCTGAATAAGCAGGTGTCGTTTCTCATCCTCTTTAACACATTCGGTCCATACACCGGTGGCGGTGCACGCAGCGGTGGTACTGGTGATTTGGCCAACAAGGCATTGGAAGGCATCGTGGTAAACAGCATTTCAGGTTTCCTGTCCAATATCCTCACCAAAGAATTTTCAAACGCATTGCAGAATATCTTTAAAGACAAAAGCCTGAAAGTAAATATCAGCGCCTCGCTGTACAGTGGTTCCAACCTTATCGATAATTACAACCCCAACCAGGTGACGCTGCCCGACCGTACCAATTTCAACCTGTCAATTGGGAAAAGTTTTTTCAATGACCGCCTCAATTTTATCGTGGGCGGCGCGCTCGACTTCGGCCTGAACACCACGCAGCAAAACCAGACTGCGGCTTTCCCTTTTCTGCCCGATGTTACGGCAGAATGGCTGCTGACGCAGGATGGTAAGTTTCGGCTTACCTTTTTCTACCGGGAAAATTACTCGTACCTCTCAACGGGAGGTGGTAAGCAGAATCGCTCCGGAAGCAGCATCTCTTTCCGCAAGGAATTCGACACCTTCGAGCAACTCTTCAAAAAACGGCGCCCAAGGAGACAGTCAGGGGGCAGAAGAGCGGAGGCGGGAGGAACGATTAAGCTTGCAGATGATTCGACGAAGCGTGCCCTGTAATAAGTGGGCGTATAAAAGGCAGGGGAAAGAAGAAGGAATATTAATATTATTTCGGTTTCATGAAACCATTCAAATCTCTGTCCTCGAACCGCAGCTCGCAGCTGATTGCTGATGGCTGATGGCTGACAGCAAGCCTGTCCTACTTCATGATATTGTGTCCCATCTTGTCTCTCTTTGTAGTAAGGTATTTTTCATTGTGAACATTGGGCTCGATTTCGATGCCGAGCGTTTCGACAATCTCGATGCCATAGCCTAGCAATCCGGCGCGTTTTTTCGGATTGTTGCTGATCAGGCGGAGCTTGGTAACGCCGAGGTAACGGAGGATCTGCGCGCCGATGCCATAATCGCGCTTGTCGCCGGGGAAACCCAGGTGCAGGTTGGCTTCCACCGTATCCATCCCCTGCTCCTGCAGGCGATATGCTTTTAATTTATTCACCAGTCCGATGCCACGGCCCTCCTGGTTCATGTAGAGGATCAATCCCTTGCCTTCGGCCTCCACCATCTCCATCGCCCGGTGCAGCTGGTCGCCACAGTCGCAACGCAGCGATCCCAGGATGTCACCGGTAAAACAGGAGGAGTGCACGCGCACCATGACCGGTTCGTCTTTTCCGAATTCACCCTTGATCAGCGCCAGGTGTTCGTTGGTGGTATTTTTTTCGCGAAAGGAAATCAGTTTAAAATCGCCGTACTTGGTGGGCATTTCTACCCGTACCACCTCTTCGATGAGCGAGTCGATCTTCAGTCGGTACTCGATGAGGTCTTTTATCGATATGAGTTTAAGGTCGAACTTTTGCGCAATGACCCTTAGTTCTGGCAGGCGGGCCATAGAACCATCTTCGTTCATAATCTCCACCAATACCCCGGCTGGTTCGAAACCCGCCAGCCGAGCGAGGTCAATGGCTGCTTCCGTGTGCCCGGTACGACGCAATACACCGCCTTCCTTGGCTTTTAAGGGGAATACATGGCCGGGACGGCCCAGGTCCTGCGGTGTGGTGGCGGGATCAACCAGAGCCAGGATCGTTTTCGACCGGTCCTGCGCGGAGATACCCGTGGTACATCCATGCCCAAGTAAGTCTACGGATACGGTAAAGGCGGTTTCATGGAGAGCGGTGTTGTGATTGACCATCAAATCAAGTTCCAACGCATTGCATCGCTCTTCGACCAGCGGCACGCAGATCAATCCGCGCCCGTGTATACTCATAAAATTGATTACAGCCGGTGTGGCGTTGCCAGCGGCCGTGATAAAATCGCCTTCATTCTCCCGATCATCGTCATCCACAACAATAACAAGTTTTCCTTTCCTGATATCTTCAATCGCAGATTCTATGCTGTCTAACATGTACGTGTGGTTGTTTTACAAAAATAACAAATCGGGCGTTTTAAGGTTTAAATAAGTTTATTTGCCGTGCCGCTGACGCGCATGCAGCAGATGTTAACAGAAATTTGCCTAACAAATTGTTAATATCTAGAACGTAAAAACAATCAATAAAGAGCGTTCTTTGTCAAGTCAAAAAACAAACTTATGAGCAAATTGAGCGTTATCAGCCTCCTTTCGGTGCTGATATTATTATTTTTTCCATCTTTGACCGACGCGCAGGTAACCAACAGTAGTATAACCGGAACTGTGCGATCTGCCACAGAACCGCTGGCTGGCGCCACCTTAAAAGCCACCCATGTACCTACGGGCACTGTTTTTTCCGCCTCTTCCCTGAAACAGGGTAATTACAATCTGGTAAACCTGATTCCTGGCGGACCCTATACCATCGAAGTGTCTTTTGTTGGTTTTCAGAATATCGTACAGGACAATGTGTTCCTGTCACTGGGTGAAAATACCCGGCTCGATTTTACCCTTGGTTCCACCAGCACGACGCTTGAAAATGTGGTCGTCACAGGAACTTCTGCTGCCAAGAAAAAAACCGGTGCTTCGACCAGCATCAGCCGCACGCAGATAAATGCGTTGCCTTCACTAAGCCGTAGCATCTCAGACTTTACCCGGTTGACCCCCCAGGCTACACCAAACACCGCAGGAGGTAGTTCTTTCGGTGGTGCCAGCAACAAGTACAACAACATTACCATCGACGGCGCCGTAAACAACGATGTGTTCGGTCTTGCCAGCAATGGAACCCCCGGTGGCCAGGCCGGCACCACGGCTATCTCGCTGGATGCGATCCAGGAAATCCAGGTAGTACTCGCTCCATATGATATATCTTATGGCAACTTCACGGGTGGTGGGGTAAATGCCGTAACCCGTTCCGGTACCAACAAACTGGAAGGATCGGCTTACACCTTCGTGCGTAACCAGGGCACCGTTGGCAAAAATGTAGTGACAAAAGCAAAAACTGACAACTTCTCGGATAAACAGTACGGACTGCGTATCGGTGGACCAATTATCAAAAACAAACTGTTCTTCTTTGCAAATGGCGAACTCGCCCGCAGAAATGCCCCGACCATAAACAACGCCGGCGATCCAGGCGCACTGCTGACTGCTGCGGAAGCTAAGACATTGTCGGATTTCGTGCAAAGTAAATACAACTACAATACCGGTAGCTATGGTGCTTATGATGCCCAGACGCAGAGTGATAAATTATTCGGCAGGATCGACTGGAACATCAATGATAAACACCGCCTGACCGTTCGGCACAATTATATTAAAGCGTACGATGATAACATTTCCCGCACCGGTACTTTGTTCCGGTATGGCAACAATACCTACCGTTTCAACAACCAGCAAAACACGACGGTTATTGAGTTGAGAAGCCGTTTCAGCAATGCCATTTCAAACAACCTGATCCTCAGTTCACAAAAAGTGCGCGATTTCCGTACAACACTTGGCACGCTGTTCCCTTCGGTTGAAATCACCAAAGGCTCCGGCACCATCCAGCTTGGTACAGAAAGAAGTTCCGTGGCCAACGAACTCGACCAGGATATTTTTGAGATTACCGATAATGTAAAGATTTTCAAAGGCAAAAACACGTTTACCATTGGTACCCACAATGAATTTTTTAAATTCCGCAACCTCTTCATCAACAACCAGAATGGCCGGTGGAGATATAACAGTACCGCTGATTTTATCAATAATGCTGTTCCAAGATCACTGGATGTAACCTATTCAAATGTTGCTGGCGAGCTGAGTCCATCGGCAAAATTTTCGGCTGCCCAGCTCGGTTTCTATGCGCAGGATGAGATCCAGGTAAACGCACGGTTCCGCCTCACAGCGGGCTTACGCGTGGACGTGCCGGTCATTGGCGACAAACCATCATACAACCGCATCGTGGATTCTACCTTTAAAGGCGCTTACAACACATCCAATGTGCCCAACGGCCAGCTGTTGTGGTCACCAAGAGTTGGTTTTAATTACGACGTACAGGGCGACCAGAAAGTGATCCTTCGTGGCGGCGCCGGCATTTTCACAGGCCGCGTTCCATTCGTATGGATCTCCAACCAGTTCTCCAATACGGGCGTATTGTTGAATACCATTTCCCAGACAGGTGCTGCCGTAAATGGCGGAAAAGGATTTCAACCTGATCCTGCCAAACAATCTTCACTGGGTACTGCTGGCAGAACCTTTGAAGCGGACATCATAGAAAAGAATTTCAAACTGCCGCAGGTCGCGCGTTTCAATCTGGCCGCCGATACCAAACTGCCATGGGGCATTACCGCGACCTTCGAAGCGATTTATTCTAAAACCATCAACAATATCCTCTACAAAGATGTGAACCTCGCGCCGTCAACAGGAATCGTTGACCAGGTGTATAATGTCGGCGCAGATAAAAGGATCGCTTACGCTGCGTCCACCGCGGTTGGTGGCAGGAGGCTGAACCCCAGCATCACCAATGCCATCCTGATCGGAAATACCAACAAAGGATACAGTTACAATCTGTCTGCACAATTCACCAAAAATTGGAAAAACGGTATGGCGATGATTGCGTATAATCACAACGACGCAACAGAAGTGAACAGTGGCGCAAGTTCTACTGCTTTATCCAATTGGTCATTCGTACAGGTAGTAGGCGACCCCAACAACCCACCGCTGGCCACCTCCAACTATGCGCTTACACACCGCATCATCGGCGTATTTTCTTACCACATCAACTACACTAAGTACCTTAAAACAGCGGTTTCTTTCTTCTACTCCGGCAGCTCCGGCTCCAGGGTCACCTACCTCGTAAACGGTGACCTGAACAGTGACGGCCAGTTTGGTAATGACCTTGCTTACATTCCCAGGAACACCAGCGAGATTAAATTCGTTGATTTCCTGAACCCTGATAATACGGTGCGTTTCACCGCCGCCCAGCAGTCTGCAGCGTTTGAAAGCAAAGTGGC
>JBBSSY010000131.1:0-7736 GCA_038241595.1 Chitinophagales bacterium
GACCTGGTACTCGGCGCCGCGGAGAAATTCAACATTGTACAACATTTACAGGAGCTCACCAAGGGCGATTCTGCAAAAATATGCAGTTGTGATATCAGTGAAGTTACCGGGTTCAATCCCTCCTTTTCACTCAACGACCGCACCCGTACCTTTCTGAAAGTGCAGGATGGTTGCGATTACAGCTGTTCATTCTGCACCATCCCCATGGCCCGGGGAAAAAGCCGGAGTAACCGCATCACCGGTGTTGTTCAGCAAGCCACCGGGCTGGCCGCGACCGGTGTCCAGGAAATTGTTTTAACCGGGGTGAACCTTGGCGACTTTGGCAAGGGCCCGGATGGTGATCAGTGCGACGAAGATTTCCTGCGGTTGATCCAGGCGTTGGATGTGGTGCCCGGCATTGAACGGTATCGCATTTCATCCATCGAACCCAACTTGCTCACGCATGAGATCATTGATTTCGTCGCTGGTAGCCAAAAATTCATGCCTCATTTTCACATTCCCCTGCAGAGTGGTAGCAACCAGGTACTGGCCGGCATGCGCAGGCGTTACCGGCGGGAATTATATGCCGATCGGGTGAATTATATTAAATCGGTAATGCCCCATTGCAGCATTGGGGTGGATGTAATCGTTGGCTTCCCTGGCGAAACGGAAGATCTTTTCAAAGAAACCGTTGAGTTCCTGCATGAACTCGATGTATCCTATCTGCACGTATTTACCTATTCTGAAAGGGATAACACGCAGGCGATGTTGTTAAAACCAGTGGTCGGTATGAACGAGCGGCATAATCGGAACAAGGCACTCCGTAACCTCAGTTATATGAAGATGCAGTATTTCGAAAGCCAGCAGCGGGAGCAGACCAGGAAAGTACTGTTTGAAAAAAATGCAAAGAATAACCTGATGGAAGGTTACACCGATAACTACATCAAGGTCGTAACGCCTTACCGGAAGGAGTGGGTAAATAAGGTCGTTTCGTGGAAGTTAGGATGACATCCACTAATATCAGTTAATAACCGACGCTCAATTTTCAATAATCATTGAAGGGTATTTTCATTCTTTATTGACTATTGAACATTGAGCGCTGACTATCATGCGTAAAACCTTCCTGAATTTTGCGATCTACTGTCTTTGATCGTCAATAAATTCTTCCTGGCTCGTTGCCGGATCGATCTTTGGCTTCGGTGTGCCGGTCAGTTCTTTTTGATCGTCATGTTTATCGTGCAGGATAGAACTGTCCTCCTGACCTTCGCGTACTGGACTGCCAGTTTCGGCCTGGTTTTTTTCTGCGGCCGAGCCCGGCGTAGGAATTTTCGCGTTTGTTGTGTTTTTTTCTTCCATAAAAGATTCTTTAATTTTTTAATATCTATTTCCGGGTTAACAGCATCATCAGGTCAGCAACCCGTTATTTGCCGGGTCATTCACCTGAACCTGATCAACGTCATTTGATGGGTTGTTCAATAATTACGGGCATGCCTTGCGCGAAACATTTTCCAGCTGCAGCACTTTGTCCGGGGGCGCATCATACATCATACAGGTCACACAATTTTTTTCAGTCAACGAATCGGCTATCGTAAAATAGATCTCGTCTCCATTAAACAACTGACCAATCTTACACGGATTACCCACCCTGAACACATTGTTATACACCGTATGACCGCCCACATCGCGCCAGCCATAGGTTCCTATACTGTCCCTATTCAAAACCTGCACCACGAAACTGGCACAGGAGATGCGGACCACTTTTCCTTTTATGCAACGATCGTTTTTGACGTCGCAACCTATGGCGAGCGATGTCCCAACAAAAATAAACATCCAAATTGTTATACGGTGCATAATAAAATTTAGAACGGGTGTTAAAATAGCGGCGAGTCTATTCACGGTTGAGTGCCACCATCAGGCTGCAGCCACGAATATCACTGTGATCGATCCGGCCAAGCACTTCAAAACTGCCATCCTCATACAGCTTACCCATATCATCCGTGGCAATGAACGAACAGGAATATATATTGGCCAGGTCTATAACGTTGAGTACGCCGCTCCGCGTGGTCTTACGGACATCCATTGCCGTCGCATGAACCTTAAGTGGGTCATCTTCTTCCCGGATCATCATTTTCATCCAGGCGGGTGGGTAATAAATACCGTTGCCCGATGAGTAAGCCTGGGACAATAATTCCGTCATCCCGTATTCGGCATGAATGGACTCTACGCCCATTCGTTCCTTCAAAAATTGGTGTACTTCATCCCGCGTCATTTCTTTTCTGCGACCTTTCATGCCGCCCGTTTCCAGGACAATGGTATTTTTTAACGCCATGGGATATTCTGCGGAAAAATCAAGCAGTGCAAAAGTAACACCGAGTAAAATCGTTTTTTGTCCGCGCAGCTCAAGTTCGCGTAAAACGGCCGCCAGTGCTTCGTGGTCGTACAGGTAAAAGCCGCTTTGCGGGTGATTGCTTTCGCGGATCAGTGCATCGGCCATTACGACCAGCGACGAATTCTGCCTTTCGAGGTAAGCCGGCAATAGCGCCAGGATGCACCATTGTTTCGGATCGCCATAAAATGTTTTGAAAGTTGAAAAGAAACTCTCGTGGTAAAGGGACAAATCTTTTACAAAATGGCGGCTGTTGACGCTACCCGTTGTGCCACTGCTTTCAAACACTGCTTCGGGCTCATAGTCGGTGGTACAGATAGTATGTGTTTTAAACAGGCTGATCGGCAGAAAGGGAATTTGTTCCAACGTTTTTACCGCTTGAAGAACGACGCCCAATGCATCGCAGAAGCCGCGGTACACCCTGTTGTTTCCATGCTGGAAATGGAAAATTTCCAGGCTCAGGGCTTCAAATTCCCCCGGATTTATTGAGAAAACTTTATGACTCAAACTATACTCCATGTTAGGTTAGGTGCGTTGTATCTGTTAGATTTGATAATCATAATTAGGCCTGGTATGAAAATTAAAATTATTGTAGCAATTCTCTCAATACTTGTCATAATTGCTTCCTGTGGAAAAGACAAATATCAGACTCGCCCGACAATTACCATAAAAAGCATTAACAGGAATGTTGTTGGTCCTAACGACAGGCTTTCCATAACCATTGAATACACGGATAAAGAAGGCGATCTCAGCCAGGACACCCTGCTGTCGATCCGTCGACGTTTAAACCGTCGTCCACTTAATTCAGGAATCGTGGGCGTGGATACTTTGCACAATATCATCCCCAAATTTCCCGAAAAAAGCAAAGGTGAATTTGATGTAACCTTTGAATGGGCCAATTACCTCCATCAAAGCGATATCGAAAATGATACCATCATGTTCAAATTCGTTGCCAAAGATCGTAAGGGCAACATTAGCGATACTATCTCTACCCAGCAGCTCGTAATTCTTCGTCAGTAATGTGAATGGATGATTACTTTTGACCGATGTCCGTAAGCTATAATCAGCAGGGCGCCGTTTAGTATGGGGAGAACTTCTTTCGACTTTTTCATTTTCAGCAGCATTTATATTGCCTGTTGTGCCTTGCTGATGATTTACCAGGCAGACGCCCTGCTGGCACTTGAATATAACGACCCCATTTACCTTTCTTTTGTCTTTTTCTCAACCATTTGCAGTTATAATTTTCATTGGTATCTTACCCCCGATGTGCCCACAGAACGGGTGCGGGTAAGATGGACACAGCAACACAAGACGTTGCACTTCCTGCTTTTTTTTATCGGGCTCACGGGTTCCGCCGTCTTTTTTTTCTTCCTTTTAAAATACTGGATTTGGTTATCTGGCGGCGTATTACTTACTTTTTTATATTCTGCGCCCAAGATCAGTTATCCACCTTTTCGCTGGTTGCGGAAGATCGCTGTCGGCAAAACGTTTTTCCTGGCCTTTGTCTGGGTGTATGTTACCACTATCCTGCCCGTAGTATTTGCCGGTAACCAATGGCATCTCGCGGACATCCTGTTTTGTGCCAACCGCTTCTTCTTGGTGTACGCCATCTGCATCATATTTGACTATCGCGATCGGGCGAATGACCGGGAAGATGGCATCCGCAGCATGATCACCTATTTTAATGAAAAAGGAATAGACCGGCTTTTTTATGCCACGCTGGCGCTTTTAGCGGTGAGTAGCATCGTCTTGGCTTATACGGGGTTTGGCCTTGTTAATGCTGGCATACTACTGATTCCAGGTATCATTACGCTCGCTTTGTACAAAAATTCCAAGTCAAACCTGTCCGACTACCTGTATTATTTTGTACTTGATGGCCTGATGATGCTGTCGGGGTTGATCATGGTCGTGATTTCCTTCCTTTCGTAACGAGCGTCATCCAGGACGGCAGAAGGGGAAACTTTCGGGTCTTTGTCATCTTGCGTCGCACCAGACACTTTATTTGGTTAATTTTGTCGCCAAAGTTATCTTATGGCCAAACAGGTGAAACAGAAAGCAGGTGCTATCATGACCAAAGAGTCCTTCCAGTTTTTTAAGAGTTATATAAACAACGCATCTCCCGTTGGTTTTGAAAGCAGCGGTCAGCAGATGTGGTTGAACTACCTGAAACCATTTGTAGACACCCAGTTTTCAGATCCGTACGGTTCTGTGGTGGGCGTAATTAATCCGCAGATTCCGTTTAAGGTAGTGATCGAGGCACATGCCGATGAAATCAGCTGGTTTGTCAATTATATCAGTCCTGAAGGCTTGATCTACCTGAAAAGGAATGGCGGCGTGGATCACCAGATTGCGCCCAGCCAACGGGTTTTTATACATGGTAAAGATGGCCCGGTGAAAGCGGTTTTCGGCTGGCCGGCCATTCATACCCGTTTAGGCAACCCCGACGCAAAAGAACAGCAACCCAAGGTAGAAAACCTGTTCCTCGACTGCGGTGCCCGCAACAAAAAAGAAGTGGAAGACCTGGGTGTCCAGATTGGGGCAGTGGTTACCTACCAGGACGGTTTTGATGAACTCGCGAACGATTATTACGTCGGCCGGGCGTTCGACAACCGCGTTGGCGGTTTTATGATTGCAGAAGTCGCCAGGCTGCTGAGGCAAAATAAGGTCAAGTTGCCCTATGCACTTAATATTGTAAATGCGGTGCAGGAAGAAGTGGGTTTGCGGGGTGCAGAAATGATGGCCCGGCGTATCAAACCCGATATCGCCATTATTACCGATGTTACCCATGACACCACCACGCCGATGATCAACAAGATCATCGAAGGCGATGTATCCTGTGGAAAAGGCCCGAGCCTGGCGTTTGGTCCGGCGGTACACAACAAGTTGCTGGCGCTGGTACAGGACGTCGCTGCCAACAAAAATATCCCCTTGCAGATGCGGACCGTCAGTCGCAGCACCGGTACAGATACCGATGCATTTGCGTATGCATTCGAAGGCTGTCCTTCCGTGCTGATCTCCATGCCACTGCGTTACATGCACACCACGGTTGAAATGATTCACAAAAGCGATATAGAAAATACCATCCGGCTCATGTATGAAACGTTGCTAACTTTATCGCCCTCCACAAACCTTAAATACCTCGATGTATAATTTCCTGCTTTATATCGACCCGGGCAATGGAAGTTACCTCGTACAGGCCATCATCGCTGCCGTGCTGGGTGTTTCCTTTTATTTCAAGTCCATTTTGTTTCGCATCAAATCTTTTTTCTCGCGCGGTAAAAAACAAGATGAAATCAAAGACGATGTGAATGACCCCAACGAGAATTGATCCTGCTTCGTTTAAGGACCCGGCCGGATTTGTTTTTAAACAGGATGGGCTTTATTACCGGCATGTTCAGCCTGGCTACGCGACAGATTATGACCTGATGATGGGATCGGGCCTGTATAAGCTCCTGGTTAAAAAGGGCTGGCTGATCCCACACGAAGAAGTGACCCATCTTCCTGCAAATGGTGCGTACAAAATTTTACTGCCCCAACAACTCGCCTTTACCAGTTACGCGTATGAATGGAGTTTCGACATGCTGCAGGATGCTGCACTGGTGACTTTAAAGATCAATGAAACGGCCATCCGTCATGGCATGATCCTGAAAGATGCCACCCCATATAATATCCAGTTTCACCAGGGCAAACCGGTATTCATCGATACGCTGTCGTTTGAAAAGTACGATACGTCAAAACCATGGATCGCCTACCGGCAATTCTGCGAGATGTTCCTGTTCCCCCTGTATCTTGAAAATTATCTCCAGAGTGGATTGATCCGTTTACTAAGCATATACCCTGATGGCATCCCGGCTACGGAAACGGCCCGCCTGCTTCCCGCAAAAAGCATGTGGAACATGGGCACCTGGATGCATGTGCACTTGCAAAAAGCGGCGCGTCATTCCACGGCAAAACCACGTCAGGCGGCTGCTTTCAACGCCGGTAAACTGTCCAGGCTGCTGGAACACCTCGTGGGCAATGTTGCCGCGCTGCCCGGCCGGCAGCACCTGCCTTCCGGCTGGAGCAATTATTATGACGAAACCATTTTAAGCAAAGAATATCTTGACGGAAAAGTGCAGGTTTTTAAAAATCTGCTCAGTCAATGTTTGTATCGAACGGCGCTGGATCTTGGCGCAAACGACGGCTATTTCAGCCGGATACTGGCCGATGACGCAGCGTTGGTGATCGCTGTAGATTTTGACGCCACCTGCATCAACCGGCTCTATGAAACCCTTCGGGCTGAAAAGGCCAAAAACCTGTTGCCGCTGATCATCGACCTGTCGAATCCCTCTCCTGCCTTTGGTTTCGACAATTCTGAACGGCCATCGTTTATCAACCGGCTGGCGGTTGATCTCGTGGTGGCACTGGCACTGGTACATCATCTCTGCATCACCAAGCATATTCCTTTTGGCAAATTAGCGGCATTTTTCAACCGGTTTGCCCCACAGCTCATCATCGAATTTATCCCCGACACCGACCCCAAAGTGCAACAGATCATGGGCGACCGCCAGGCGATATTCACCTGGTATACCCAAGAGGCCTTTGAAGAATCTTTCCTCGATTATTTCAGCATCTCTGCATCCATTCCAATTTCCGGCAGTAGCCGTACGTTGTACCTGATGAAACGGAAATAGGCCCTTGATTTGAACGTGTAATTTCACCATTTTCATGTAGGTTTGTTCAAAATAATCATTAATCACCATGGATGTAATGATCAGAAATGACTGGAGCAGGGATGAGATTGCGGCGATCTACGACAGCCCGCTGCTTGAGCTTATCTACAAAGCAGCCGGTGTTCACCGCAGCTACCAGGATACGGCAGAAGTGCAGGTTTGTACCTTATTATCAATAAAGACAGGCGGATGCCCGGAAGATTGCGCCTATTGCCCGCAGGCCGCACGATACAGCACCGGCGTAGAGGTGCAGGCGCTGATGAAAAAGGAAGACGTACTGGCATACGCCGAAAAAGCGAGAGCGGCAGGATCCACGCGTTTCTGCATGGGCGCCGCCTGGCGTGAAGTACGCGACAACAAAGACTTTGACCGCGTGATCGATATGGTAAAAGGGGTGAATGAACTCGGCATGGAAGTTTGTTGTACGATGGGCATGCTCACCGAACAACAGGCCGCGAAATTATACGACGCCGGGTTATATGCCTACACTCACAATGTTGATACTTCTGCAGAACATTATGGCGACAACATAACCACCAGAACCTACCACGACCGGTTAAATACCCTGGGCAATGTACGCAAAGCCGGCATCAGTGTTTGCAGCGGCGGTATCATCGGTATTGGTGAGACCCATGACGACCGCATCGGAATGCTTCTCA
>JBBSSY010000132.1:0-7731 GCA_038241595.1 Chitinophagales bacterium
GTCGCGGCTACCGTATTGGCTCATTAGTATTTGATAGAGAGTCCCCACGGCTATATCCGTTCCGACGGTGATCAGTTGTTCGAGGCCGTTCACTGCTTTTGCAAGGTTTTCATGAACTGGCGGATCGAATAAAGAAGTTTGTAGTGTATTGATTTTTTCGCGGATCAGTTTCCTGAATGATATCGCTTCACCGCGTCGCTGACGCCGATTAAGCGCTACCGATAACTTCGCCAGTTCAAGGGGCGGGATCCGGTAAAAATCGATGTGTAAAATTTCGAACAACAGGCCATCTGCGCTGCCGGGTCGCTGGCGCTCGGCCATAATGTACCTGGTTATAGTGAATATCTTTTTCTCCAGCGCGGGCGGTATTATATCTGGTACGGTGGGTAAATGTGCAGAAATTTCCGTCATGCTGGTCAATCACTGTTTTTGGGTGATAAAGTTAACATTTGAGGGCTGGATGAGAAAGTTAATATGCACTTCCTGGTACGTGTGCTGCTAAGTGTTACCCTCTATTTTTCTCAAACTGGCTTTCAAAAATCAGAAGTTGCGTACTATTCTATATTTGGAAACGTTCTACAATTGGGAATACCCGTGTTGTGCCTGCGCTGTGCGGCCTTATCCGCAGATCTCGGCGGATTGCTTATTTTTAACCTGGCATCAACACCCGACATTCCCCCTAAATCCAATTGAACACCTTATGAAAAAGAGTGCTTTCAAAATCTTTATCCTCGAAGATGACATCTGGTATGGGTCGATGCTATACCATTACCTGTCGCTAAATCCTGATTACGAGGTAAAACGTTTTGATTCTCCCAAGAAATTCTTCGCCTGCCTGCACGAAAATCCCGATGTAGTAACGCTTGATTATTCACTCCCCGACAGTGATGGCGGTGAGGTGCTCAAACGGATCAAGGAATACGACAAACACATACAGGTGGTAATAATATCCGGGCAGGATGATGTGGGTACCGCCATAAGTCTCCTCAAAAACGGCGCGTTCGATTACATTGTAAAAGATGACGATACCAAGGACAGGCTGTGGAATGTGATCCTGCACCTGCGGGAGATTGCCGGTCTTAAGCAGGAAGTGGAAGACCTGCGTGTGGAAGTCGGGCGCAAGTACGACTTCTCCACGATGATCCTCGGCAAGAGCGATTCCATCAAACGCATCTATGGACTGATTGAAAAAGCGTGTAAAACAAATATCACGGTGTCCATTACCGGTGAAACGGGCACCGGAAAGGAAGTGGTGGCCAAGGCTATCCATTATAATTCCGACAGGCATAAACTGCCATTTGTGGCAGTCAACGTGGCGGCCATTCCCACAGAACTCATCGAAAGTGAATTATTCGGGCATGAAAAGGGCGCTTTCACCGGCGCACAGACGCGTCGCATCGGCCGTTTTGAAGAAGCGGATAAAGGCACGTTATTCCTGGATGAAATTGGTGAACTGGATATCAACCTGCAGGCGAAATTGTTACGTGTACTGCAGGAAAAGGAAATCACCCGCGTGGGCGGAAATTCAGTAACGCCCATCAATGCCCGCATCATCGTCGCTACGCACCGCAACCTCCTCGAAGAAGTAAAAGCGCGGCGTTTCCGCGAGGATCTGTATTACCGCCTCATCGGCTTGCCGATCGAGCTGCCGCCGTTGCGTGAACGCGGCACCGATATCCTCATCCTCGCCAAACACTATATGGACCTGTTTTGCAAGGACAACAAGATCCCCAAGAGAACGCTGTCGTCTGACGCGCAGCAGAAACTGTTGCATTATTCCTACCCCGGCAATGTACGCGAACTTAAATCGATGATCGAACTCGCCGTGGTGATGTCGGATGATGAAATGCTGGAGCCCGGACACATTACATTTAACAGTTCGGGATCGCTGACAAACCTGCTGGGCAACGAAACATCGCTGAAAGAATACAATAACCAGATCATCCAGCATTATCTTGACAAATATGACTCGGATGTATTGCTTGTGGCTAAGAAATTGGACATCGGTAAATCAACCATCTACCGGATGCTTAAAAACAATGAATTAGTACTGCATTAAGCAACTTCCTAAATCAAACCATGGAACAAACCATTGCGATACAACATTTGAAAGACGCGCTTAGGGATGAACGTAAGGCGCGCGACGCAGCTGAATATAAGCTGCGCGAGTACATTATGAAATGGCAGCCGGAGAAGGAACGGGTGGAAAAACGGTATGACTACCTCTTTAATTACAGCCAGGCGCTGATCTGTACGTATGATATGACGGGCATGATACAATCGGTAAACCCGGCCACCTGTCGGATCCTGGAATATGCGGAAGATGAAATAGTGGGTAGATACCTGTTTGATTTTATGCCCGAAAAGGCCGCAAAAGAATTTAAATCGATCGCTTTGCCGGCGCTCTCGCTCGATATTAAAAAGCAGGTCGTCCTCAGCATCATCACAAAAGGTGGGGAAAAGAAATACCTGCTCGCGGAGAATCACAAAGTGGATGAAGCAGGCAGCGAGCCGTATGTCATCGGCTTCTCGCAGGACATTACCTCGCGCATCCAGGCAGAGCGAAAGCTTATAGAAGCCAAAAAGCTGACGGAAGATTCGGCAACGGCAAAAGAAACTTTCCTCGCCAACCTGAGCCACGAGATCCGCACGCCGATGAATGGTATATTGGGCATCGCGGGCCTGCTGGCGAAAACATCGCTCGACGAAAAACAACATAATTTTTTAAAGCTCATCCAGGATTCCGGCAAGAACCTGCTGGCTATCGTGAATGATGTGCTGGACCTGGAAAAAATCATTGCCGGCAAACTACAGCTGGAGAAAACCCCGTTCAAAATCGTCGATAAGGTAGCGATTACGGTGCAGTCTTTTATTTACCGCGCGGAGGAAAAGGGCGTGGCGATTATCTTCCAGAATGCCATTCCGCCCGAACTGGTGGTACTGGGTGATGCCTTCAGGCTGAGCCAGGTGCTGAATAACATGCTGAACAATGCCCTAAAATTTACAGAACAGGGCAGCATCGTAATTACCACGCAGATACAGTCTGTGGAGAATAATACGGCGATGATCGAGTTCGGCATCAAAGACACCGGCATCGGCATCAGTGAAAAGATCATGCAGCAGATTTTTGAGCCCTTTGTGCAGGCCAGTTCCGATACGTCGCGTAAATATGGCGGCACGGGGCTTGGTTTAACAATCTGCAAAAGCCTGCTTGAGATGCAGGGCGGAGACCTCAACGTACAAAGCCGGGAACATGTCGGCTCCACGTTTACATTTGCGATTCCGTATGTGATCAGTAATGAGAAACTTACGGTTACAGACGCCCCGCTCGAACTTAATTTTGCCAGCCTGGGCAAACGAAAAGTATTGCTTGCCGAGGACATGGAACTGAACCAGTACATCGCCACCCATATCATGGAATCCTGGGGTTTTGAAGTAACGGTAGTCGGCGATGGCAAACAGGCCGTCGCGATGATCGAGCAGGCTGACTTCGACCTGGTGTTGATGGACATCCAGATGCCTGAAATGGATGGCATGGAAGCAACCGGGATAATCCGCAAGTTGCAAGACAAACGCAAGTCGGGCATTACCATCATCGCCCTCACGGCCAACGCGTTAAAAAATGACAGCGAAAAATACATTGCGGCAGGTATGGATGATTATCTCTCAAAACCTTTTTCGGAAGACAAATTATTCCAGGTAATCGCGCGCAACCTGAAACCTGATATGATAAAATCCCCTACCATGACACCAACACAAGAACCGGCGCCAGAAATACTTAGCCATCTAAAATTGTACGATTTGTCCATGATCATCTCCGTGTCGGGGGGCGACGAGGAGTTTGTAAAAAAGATGATCACCTTATTTATTGATACGATCCCGGCAAATCTCGAACAGTGGAACGCGCAGCTTGCGGAGGCCAACTGGGACCTCGTCAGCAAGAATGCCCACAAGCTGAAATCAACGTTTGATTCGATGGGTGTGAGTTCGGTAAGCCCGGATATACGGCTCGTAGAAAGCTACGCCAAGAAGGGCGAAAACCTGGACCAAATTCCGGCGATGATCCAGCGGATTAATCGGGTGATTAAGGAAAGTATCCGTCAATTGACAGAAGCGCTGGAGACCGGGGAGGCTTATAAGTAGTAACACTTACCTAATTCCCTTAAATAAATCATTATTCCCAAAACTGGATTTTTCCATTTTATAGTAGTTTTTATAACTTATTGTTTTTCAGCATTTTATAACTGTAATGGTAAAAAGGCATGATTTTCTTGCATATATAGCAGAATCAAGAAAAGGCATGAAAAATAATAAGCAATTAAGCGTTTTTATAGTGGAAGATAACCTGATGTTTCAGCAGCTGATCGCCAAGCAACTTGACTCGATCAGTCATACGATACATTTCTTTACCACTGGTGAGGCCTGTATCGGCGAACTGGAGCTGATCAAGCCAGATGTTATCATCCTGGACAACAACCTGGACGGTGCACTGAGCGGGTTGGATACCCTGAAATCACTTCGCCAGGTCGACAAAGAGATGTATATCATTTTATTTTCCACCGAACCCGACCTGGATACGCGTGAGAACTTATTGCAGTATGGTTCTTTCGAATATGTGGAAAAGAATGATGCCGGTTTCAGGCATCTGAAGGACAAAGTCTGCACCAGCCCTGTTTATCAATTAAAATCAGACATCGGACAGGCGTAGGTTTTTCTCTGCCTGTATTTCGCAACTATTTTCATACCTGTTGGTTGTATATACTTTTCATTATGTCAGTATATTCAATCAAGACCGTTCAAAAACTGCCCACGAGCCTTGCTGCTGCGTGGGATTTTTTTTCCAAACCGGCGAACCTGCAAGGCATTACGCCGACGCGTTTGGGTTTCAACATCATCTCCCGTTACCATGGTGCAGATATGTATCCCGGTCAGATCATCGAGTATACCATTAAACCGATCCTTGGCATCCCGCTATACTGGATGACAGAGATCACGCATGTTTCCCCTGAAAAATATTTTGTCGATGAACAGCGATATGGTCCCTATGCCATGTGGCATCACCAGCATCATTTTAAAGTGATCGAGGGCGGCGTGGAGATGACGGACATCGTGCATTATAAGCTTCCCCTTGGTTTCCTTGGCGGCATTGCCAATGGCTTGTTTGTAAAAAAACAACTGAATGAGATTTTCAGCTTTCGCTTTAAGAAGACAGTGGACCTTTTCGGCGCCTGGCCCGGTGGGCAGGAGATGGAGGTGGTGATGCATTAGGGAGCAGGATGGAGCAGAATTTTTAGGATTGAGGCGTGGAAAAATTAGTCTTGAACTGTGATTTGAATGATTAGATGATAGACTATGAGTTGAAAGGGTTCAATCCTTCCGCCACGCTGGCAGCGGGGATTCGAACGGGGAAGAATTTGTCTTAAACTGTGATTTATGTGATTAAATGATAGACTATGAGTTGAAAGATTCAATCCTTCCGCCACGCTGGCAGCGGAGATTCGAACGCGGAAGAATTTGTCTTGAACTGTGATTTGAATGATTAGTTGATAGACTATGAGTTAAAAGATTGAATCCTTCCAGAAAATAAAAGTTACATCTGTTGATGATAACGTGGAAGAAGATCATAGTCCATCATCGAATCATTCAAATCACAGTTCAGACAAACATTCTTTCTATTACTCGCTTTCCCTAACTTAAACAATCAAATCAGCCAATCATGCGCAAACATATCCCCCTGTTTATCTTATTCGCCTGCTCCGTATCCTCCATTGCGCAAATAAAAACGGGTTCATACAGTAATCCTCCGGCGCTCGCCGCGATTACGGAAAAGGACCTGCGTGCCGACCTTTATGAAATGGCGGATGACCATTTCCTTGGGCGCGAGGCGGGTACGCTGGAGGAATTGAAAGTGTCCGTATGGTGGGCGGGAAAACTGCGGGCAACGGGGCTGAAACCTGCCGGCGACGACGGTACCTTTTTCCAGTTCTTTAACCTGAAACGTAACCGGATCAGTGCGGCAAGTACCATCAGCATCGGTGACCGTTCGATGGTTTTATGGACAGATGTGCTGCTGACGGTTACTGCACCAGCGAATGTTTCGGCGCCGATCGTGTTTGCGGGTGGCGCTTCCAGGGCGGAACTGGACAAACTCGATCTTAAAGGGAAAGCGGTCGCGGTGCAGGTGTCAAAAGCAGGGATCAACCTGGATGTGTCGTTGCCGGAACGGCGCTATCCCGGATACGTCATGCGTAAATATGGTGCCGACCTCCTGGAAAGAGGTGCCGTCGCGATCATCTTCATCGCTGACGACATGGGCGAGAAAAGCTGGAGCCAGGTGACCCCTGCGCTTCAGCGCGGGCTCTACGACATCGAAAATGGCGTGAACGCCACCGTTACCGCGAAGGTGCCGGTGATGTGGGTGCACGCCAGCAGCCTGGATTTCATCAAAACGCCGGGCGCTACACTTGGTGCGGTCATCAACGTGGAAACCTTTGATTATCCTTCGGTCAACATCATCGGCAGCATCGATGGCACAGATGCCCGGTTGAAAAAAGAATATGTGTTGTATAGTGGCCATACCGATCACGACGGCATCCGCCAGCCCTATGGCAACGACAGCATCTACAATGGCGCCGACGACAATGCGTCGGTGAATGTCGCGCTGCTGGCGATCGCACGGGCGATTAAGAAAAGTCCGGGCAAGCGTTCGGCACTGTTTGTATGGCATGGTGCGGAAGAGCGTGGACTGCTTGGTTCGAGGTGGTATGCGGCGCATCCTACGGTACCGAAAGCGTCGGTGATCGCGGTGTTGAATGGCGATATGATCGGTTACAACAACCCCGACAGCGCCGCGCTGCTCGGTGTGCAGCCGCCGCATCGTAATTCAAGCGAGCTGGTGCAGGCTGCCATGGAAGCGAATAATGAAGGTCCCAAATTCAAGCTGGATACGTTGTGGGACAAGGCAGACCACGTGGAGAACTGGTATTTCCGCAGCGATCATCTTTCGTATGCCCGTGCGGGTTACCCGGCCATATTTTACTCAACGCTGCTGCATCCGTTGTATCATACGCCCATGGATGAGCCGAAGATCATAGACATCTCCAAACTGCGTCGCATGACGGAGTGGATGTACCGGACCGGTTGGAAACTGGCGAACAATCCGAAACGTCCCGCGCTCGATGCGGGTTTCAAGTTAGAGCGATAGTGTTTGGACCAACGAAGCCGGGCAGCGTCCCGTGCTCCCGCCTCCTTAACCCGGCATTCTCGAGATATACTTCTCGATCTGTTTGATCTGGTCGACGATCTGGGGTGTAGTAGCTTTCAGCGCCTTGGCTTTGCGGAAGAACTCTTTGGCGGCGCGGAATTCGCGTTTCGTCATCATGATGGAGCAGAGCTGCAGGAAGGCGGCCGCCTGGTTTTCCTTGTCTGGCAGTCCTTTGCGGATGGCAGAGCGGATATAGCTTTCGGCCTGTTTGATGTCGTTTTTCTGCATGTGCAGCATGCCCATCTGCAGCAGGCTGGCACCTTCGGCTTCTGCCATCGGCATGCCGAGGTCGAGGCCCTTTTTCATGTTCCTTTCGGCCCCGGCGTAATCTTGTTTCATCATATCTACGTTGCCACGGAGGGTGTAGTACACGGAGCGGATGGGTTTATACAGAAGATTGGGGTATTGAACGGAGTTGAGTACTTTTTCGGCACCTTCCATGTCGCCGTTCTCCATGTATGTCTGGA
>JBBSSY010000133.1:0-7730 GCA_038241595.1 Chitinophagales bacterium
CTAAATACGGCGACTTGTTTAAAGAGGAAACAGAAACCAATGCCGAATCCATATTTTCGATTCCTTTTGTACCGGGCACCAATGCTCAGGGGCTTACGTACGACCTCGCGCCACTGGGTGGTATTTTTGAACTGATCACTAACGGCAACCGCGTGGCGCGGCCGACCTGGAACCTGCGTAAAGCCTTCGAAAAGGGTGATACACGTTTCCCGGTAACGATCGTGGAAGACTGGCTGCCCTTTGCCCACAAAGCAGGCGAAGCATCCATCTGGTTCCCGTATTTTAATAAATTTATCGTGCCGCTAAAAGGTGCAACAACTTCCGGCCTTGACATTCCGCTGATTCGTTTTGCCGATGTGATCTTGCTGTATGCGGAGGCGCTGTATAACCTCGATCAAAAACCGGAGGCCCTGGTTCAGCTGAATCGCGTTCGCCAGCGTGCATTCGGTGATGCCACGCACAATTATACGCTGGCCGATGTGCCGTCGCTGCAGACCTTCATGGACAAACTGCTGCTTGAACGCCGACTTGAACTCGCGGTGGAGAACAACCGCTGGTTCGACCTCGTGCGTACCGACCGTTTCGTGTCCACCCTGCAGAACATCGAATCCGAATACAATAATGCCACCGGTTCCGGTGCGGTAATCCGAGCACTGAAACCGCAGGCTTACATGAAATATTTCCCGATTCCCTATGAACAAATTCAACTGTCGGCTCCCGGTGTATTGAAACAGAATGCCGGGTATTGAGATTGGCTAGCAGAAGAAGGGTATGGGGTATGAGGTATGGGGTATGAATGCCGGAAAAGAAAAATTATGAAAAAATATAATTGGAGCCGGAAGAAATTTATTGCCAGCGTAGGGTCTGTCACCTTCGGTGCCGCATTCGGCGCTGCGGCACTGGGTAATCTGTCCGCCGTTGCGGGTTCGGTAGTGCGCCGCCGGCCGCCTGCGAAACTTGCCATCCTGGGGGGTAACCCGATTCGGCCCGCAGGTAAGATCGGTCCGCCCTGGCCATATGTCGATGACAAGGTGATCGAGTCGGTGGTAAACACCACGAAAAGCCGCATCTGGAGCCGGATCCAATCGGCCAACGGAACCGTGGTGAACTTTGAAAAATTATTTGCTGAACTGATCGGCACCAAATATAGCGTGGGCACCGGTTCGGGCACGCAGGCGCTCAGTACCTGCGTCGAAGCACTCGGCATCGGTCCCGGCGACGAAGTAATCACGTCGCCCTATACCGATATGGGTACGATCTCCTCCATCCTCACCAGCCGTGCCTTGCCGGTACTGGTTGACCTGGATCCCGACAGCTACCAGCTCAACCCGGATGAGATTGAAAAACTCATCAACGCCAATACGAAAGCGATCATGCCGGTGCATATTTTCGGCCTGCCAGCCAATATGGAACGGATCATGGCGATTGCCACCAAATATAAAATCCCGGTGATTGAAGATGCCTGCCAGGCGCCGCTTGCACGTTACCAGGGCAAGGGCCTCGGCACGATCGGGCAGTTGGGATGCTTCAGTTTCCAGGCGAGTAAGTCGATTCCCTGCGGCGAAGGCGGGGCGGTGGTAGGCAACGACCAGGCGCTGATGGACAAGGTGTTCACCGTCCACAACCGCGGCGCATCCCGTGCCGGTAGCAATGAAACCATCGGTCCCAAATACCGCATGAATGAATTCGAAGGGGCGGTGCTGCTAGGCCAGCTGCCGGGCGTACGCGACCGCTTCAAACAACGCAACGAGAACGCGGATTATCTCTGTGAAAAACTCCGTGGTTTTGCTGGTCTCGTGCCGCAAAAAAAATATCCCGGTACCGAAAGCGGCGCCTATTATCATTTTGCGATGACGTACCACCAGGAACATTTTAATGGTGCACCACGCAGTAAGTTCCTGAAAGCGATCGCGGCCGAAGGCGTTGCCATGGGGCCGTATATCCGTACCGGCCTGCACCGCGAACCCTGGGTGGCGCACGTCATTGGTCTGAAAGAATACAAAAGTTTTTATACCCCCGCGCGGCTTAAAGAGTACCAGGAGCAGATGAAGCTGCCACATTGCGATCGGATCTCGGATGAAACGATGGTGTCTTTCGAAGGCTCGGGTTCACTGCTCGCGGACCGCGTTGAAATGGACAATATTATCGCCGCTATCATGAAAGTTTATGAGAATCGCGACCAGCTCAGCCAGGTTGTGTAATCACTCTATTTTAGCACCCGTTTACAATCTCCTTCTATGAATCGAAGAAAGTTTGTGTCAAATTCGGCCGGTACTGCAGCTACGCTGCTGTTTGGCAACAGCCTGTCCGCAAAATCGGTTACTGATAACCGTGAGAAACCGCAGGCACCAGCCAGGTACGACATCATGAAAGACTGTATGAAGTACCGCAAGATCGATGCGCACGCGCATATTTATTTCGAGGAAAACAGCCCACAGGAGCAACTTGATTTTGGCGAGCGGCTGGGCATCGAAAAACAGTTCATCTCCCGCTACCTGAGTATTTTCCCAGGTACGCCGCAACAATTCCGCGAGTACAATGATCTGACCATCAAGGCCATTAAAAGATACCCTGACAAGCTGGTCGGCGGTTTCGTGCTGAACCCGGAATACCGCCAGGAATCGCTGGATGAAATCAAACGTTGCATGGATGTGGGCATGATCGGCCCGGGAGAACTGTATTTCCAGGTGAAGATCAACAACCCCCTGTATTTCCCCGTGATAGAGAAAATGATCGAACTGAAAATGATTGTTTTTTCACATGCAGAATGCCAGATGGGCGTTGGTGGCTATCGCATGAAGTACAACGGTTACAAGGCACCCAATACGTCCATCCCGGAGGATTTCGTCGACATCGCGAAACGATACCCGGAAGGCAATTTCCATTATGCGCATACTGGTGGGGGTGGCGACTGGGAATATGAATGTAAACTCTTCCGGGACATACCCAATATTTACGTGGATACATCGGGCAGCAACAACGAAGAGAACATGATCGACTTTGTGGTGGAGCAGCTTGGTGAAGACAGGTTGTTCTTCGCATCCGATAACAGTTACTACCAGAGTGTCGGTACCGTATTGTCTTCCAACCTGACCGACCGCCAAAAGCAAAAAGTGTTCTTCGATAATTACAACAATCTTTTAAAGAAAGGAGGCCGCCATGTTGATTGATATCAATGCATACGTTGGCCACTGGCCTTTCCGCCAACTGAAATACAATACCTGCGCGGCTTTACTAAACCGCATGAATACGTTCGGCGTTGATGTATCGGTCATAAGCAGCCTGCATGGGATATTTTACAAAAACACCCAGTCTGCCAACCAGGAGCTGTATGATGAGATTAAATCCATGCGGAAGTCTTCGGATCGTTTTGTACCGTTCGCGGTTATAAATCCCATTTATGCCGGTTGGCGCGAGGACCTTGTGCAAAGCATCAGTAAAATGGGTATGAAAGGCGTGCGCGTTTATCCCCAGTATCATGACTATCCGATTACAGAACCGCTGCTGGTTGAACTGGTGCAACGCGCCCGCGACCTGGGCGTGCCGGTGGCTTTTGCCACCCGTATGGTAGACAGCCGGCAACGGTCGTGGATGGACATCGACTACGTGGTGGGTACCCCAAAACCGGAATGGGCACTGAAAGATATTTTCCCGATCATCAAGGCGGTGCCCGACGCTAAGTTTATCATGCTGAACCCTGCCAACAGCCTGCAGCTCGAGCCCGCCGACGCGGCCATTTTTAAAAAGGCCGATGTGATCATGGATACTTCCGGACGCTCCCTCACCAACCTGGGCAGCCTGCTTAAAACGCAGGGAACCGGGCGTTTTGCATTTGGTACGCACTCACCCTTGCTGGATTACCTGACGGGCCAGTTGCGGGTGGAAGCGCTACGTGATGCCGAGGCAGATCCTGCCACCAGGGAATTGCTGCGATCGGGTAATGCGAAGAGGATGTTGGGGATCTGAAAAAATACCTGGGATTAGCGAATGATTCTATACTTTCATCGGATGGTGGCGCGTGTTGGAACGCGGGTTACCGGTTCTTTAAGGAGATCAATTGTTGTAAAATGGTGCACAGAATACTTTTTATTTTTATCTTTTTAGTACCGTCCCTGCAACCTGTACGGGCGCAGCTTAACGGTGATGCCTCCACGATTAATATTTTCCTGAAGGCCATTCCGGGCCTTCAGTATGATCTGGTACGCTTCGTCGTAAAACCGGGTGCTGACGTGACGTTGTCCCTGGCCAATACGGATGATATGAGCCACAACGTGCTAATCACCAAACCCGGTGCCCGGCTGGCTGTTGTCAACGCAGCCCTTCAACTTGCTGAAAAAGGCCCGCAGCTGAATTACACGCCGAGGATGGAAGAAGTGTTGTGGGCCGTGCCGGTGGTTTCACCCGGACAAACCAAATCCGTCAGCTTTAAAGCGCCGGCACAACCCGGTGCGTATCCTTATGTGTGTACCTACCCGGGCCATGGCTTTGTGATGTTTGGCGTCATGTACGTGAGCCGGGATGGCGCAATGCCTGCGATGGCTTCGGATATTAATATTCCCGAATCGCGCCGCGCCGACAGCGCAGGGATTACTGCTGAAAATATGCATGCCGGACATGACACTACCGCTGCATCTCCGCATCCTTACGCGCTCGTGCCTCCCTATCTGTACCGGGTATTCATCGAGGGCGCGAGCCCGGCAGCCATTGCGGTGCGGCTGCCGAATGACTTATCCTATTGCTGGGATGCAGGTACCTGCAAACTGCGTTTTGCCTGGAAAGGCGGTTTCATAGACAATACCGATCTCTGGAAGGGTCACTTCGATGCCTCTGCCAAAATACTGGGCGATGTTTTTTTTCGCGATAACCTGGATTACCCGCTGCATGTGACCAACGAAACCGCCCTGCCGGTTGTAAAATGGAAGGGGTACCGGCTGGTGGAAAAATACCCTGAATTTCACTACACGGTCAATGGGCTCGATGTGTATGAACTCATCCGCGCGACGGCCGACGGCTACGGGCTCACGCGGGAATTCCGCATCCCTGCAGCGAGTGGGCCGGTGTATTTTGATACCAACCGTCAGGACGACGCTATCGGTTATACCTGTTCGGCAGGTAGCTGGAAAGACGGCAGTCTGTCGCTCACCTCCGCCGAGGCAAAACAGTTTACCATCACGATGGATAGCTATCACCTGCGCTTCCAACGAAAAAAGAAATGATTCGTTGTTTGACCATATGGACCACCTGCACCTTGCTTGTTTGCTACGCCCGTGCGCAGCAACCGGTTACGGCAAATCCATCATATACCGTGAGTGGAATACCGATGCCGTCCGGACTTGTTGCCAAAACCGGTGGCGTCGACTTTCTGCCGGACGGGCGGCTAGTGGCCTGTTTTCAACGTGGCGAGGTGATGATGTACGATACGCAACATAAAACATGGAGCCTCTTTGCTGAAGGCCTGCAAAGTCCCTTAGGCATCGTTGCCCTTAGTGATACGCAGGTGCTGGTTATGCAACTCGCCGAGCTCACGCGGATCACCGATACCGATCACGACGGTCATGCGGACCTCTATGAAAATGTGGCGAATGAGTTTGGTGTATCGGGGAACTACCATGAATTCAACTACGGCCCGGTAAAAGATGCCGACGGCAACCTGTTTTTCGCACTCAATACCGGTTCGTCGGGGGGCGGTGTCCGCGCTGAGGTGATGGGCACCGTAAATCCGCGCGGCCGCGATGGCGATGACGGGCAGAAACAAATGTTTTCGGTTGTCCCTTATCGTGGGTGGGTGATGCAGGTAAACATTGACGGCAAGCTGTTTCCGTATGCATCCGGTTTTCGCTCGCCGAACGGGCTGGGCTTCGACCTGTCGGGGAACCTGTTTGTCACCGATAACCAGAGCGACTGGGTGGAAACGAGTACGCTTTACCATGTACGAGAAGGACGTTTCTATGGGCACCCGGCAAGCCTGGTCTGGAAAAAGGAATGGATGAATAAAGACCCATTTCATGCACCGGTTCCTGAACTCGACCACTTGCGTACGGGTGCAGCCGTGCTCTTCCCGCAGGGCATCATGGCCAATTCTCCCGCGCAGCCCTTGGCGGATGTTACGAAAGGGAAATTCGGTCCGTTTGCGGGGCAGCTGTTCGTAGCTGAAATGAACCGCGACCGCATCGTACGGGTAATGCTGGAGAAAGTCGGCGGTGAATGGCAGGGGGCCTGCATGCCGTTTATGGATGGGCATGGGCTGCATAATGGCAACAACCGCCTCACCTTCGCACCGGATGGCAGCCTTTGGATCGGGCAGATAGCCTATGGTGGCTGGGTCGGTGATACCGGCATCCAGCGGATCGTGTTTACGGGTGAACCGCCAATGGACCTGCAAACAATGAAGCTCACCCGCAAAGGCTTCGAACTGACTTTCACGCAGCCAGTCGATCCTAACGGTGCCTCCGATCCGGCGAATTACCCGATTCGGCATTACCGGTACGATTACAAGAAAAAATCACCCGACGAAGGCATCGACAATTCCACACAGGCCGACCTGCAGGAGATAACGGCGAGCCGTATCCGCTTGTCACGCGATCATAAAAAAGTGACGCTTGAGTTGCCGGCTTTGAAAGCGGGTTACGTGTATGAACTGAAGCTGGGTGATATCAAAAACAAATCCGGCAGGCCGCTCGATAACCGGCTGGTCTGCTACACACTTAATAAATTGCTTCCCTGATGGTACCGCGTTCAACAGGCGGCGTATCTAATCGGGGTGGCTGTGTAATAAAACTATGATTCGTATACGAGAAACAGATCTCAATTTCGACCGCGAACCGGTTATTCGGCCATTTGGTTTCAAGGGAGGCTTCGTTACCGAACTCCGGCAGACGGCCACAAAATTTGTGTCGGACACTGCCAATGCAACAGTAGGTATCGCTGGCATGAGTGAGACAAATGGCAACATGAATTATACAAAATGGAATCGGATGGTGGGTTATCATGAAGAAAGACGCCTCCTTGACACGGGTGCGCGACGGTGTATTGGAACTGGATGATGATCATGCGCAGAGCGGCTGTATTTTCGATCCATATGACCATTACAATAACCTGGTCCGGTAAGCACCGCTCACCTTACAAACTGTTCAATGAAAACAACGTTATTTGTTACGCTCCTTATGGCCTGGGTTACAAGTTTAGCCCAACCAGTGGGCAAGACGGCTGGAACCGCTTCCTATAACATCGAATCGATCAGCGTGCCGGCAGGTCTTCGCCCGGTAACGGGGGCGGTGGCCTTTCTACCCGATGGCCGTTTTATAGCCTGTTTCCTCCGCGGCGAAATCATGACCTATGATGCGGGCACCAAAAAATGGACGCTTTTTGCCGAAGGCCTGCAGGAACCACTAGGTATCCTGGTGGTCAGCAATTCGGAAGTCCTCGTTATGCAGCGCCCCGAATTAACCCGGATTAAAGACACCGACGGCGACGGGCATGCAGACCTTTACGAAAACGTTACCGATGATTTCGGCATCTCCGGCAACTACCATGAATTTAATTACGGACCCGTAAAAGACAGTGCCGGAAATCTTTTTATCGGGCTCAATTCCGCTTCCTCCAATGGCACCATCCGCAAGGAAGTGCGCGGCATCATTGATATAAATACCTTCAACCAGAAGGGGCAAATGTTTTCGGCTGTGCCTTACCGTGGGTACATCATGAAACTCACGCAACAAGGCAAACTGGAA